>NZ_JBSGTX010000092.1:0-27970 GCF_053607625.1 Streptomyces sp. NPDC055103 | reverse complement strand
ATCATCCGCGACCTCGACCTGCTCCGCCCGATCTACGCGCAGACCGCCGCCTACGGCCACTTCGGCCGCGAGCTGCCCGACTTCACGTGGGAGCGCACCGACCGCGTGGACGCCCTCAAGAAGGCCGCGGGTCTCTGACATGCGCATAGCCGTCACCGGGTCGATCGCCACCGACCACCTCATGGCCTTCCCGGGCCGCTTCACCGATCAGTTGCTCGGCGACCGGCTCGACCGGGTCTCGCTCTCCTTCCTCGCCGACAGCCTCGAAGTGCGCCACGGGGGAGTGGCCGCGAACATCTCCCTGGGCCTGGCCCGGCTCGGCGTGGACCCCGTGCTCGTCGGCGCGGCGGGCAAGGACTTCGCCGAGTACGGCACCTGGCTGCGCGACAACGGCGTCGACACCGCCCACGTCCACCTCAGCGAGACGCTCCACACCGCGCGGTTCGTCTGCACCACGGACCTCGAACACAACCAGATCGCCACCTTCTACGCCGGAGCCATGGCCGAGGCCGACCGGGCGACCCTCACCTCGGCCCAGGAGCGCGCCGGACGGCTGGACCTGGCCCTCGTGGGTCCGAACGACCCCCGCGCGATGCAGCTCCTCACCCGTGAGTGCCGGCGCCTGGGCATCCCGTTCGCCGCCGACCCCTCGCAGCAGCTCGCCCGGCTGACCGGCCCGGAGACGCGCCGACTGGTGCGCGGCGCCCGCTTCCTCTTCACCAACGAGTACGAGGCGGGCCTGCTCCAGGAGCGCACCGGCTGGACGGAGGAGGAGGTGCTGCGTCAGACCGGGGTGTGGATACGGACCCGGGGCGCCTCCGGGGTCGACATCGGCCGGGACGGCCTGCCCTGGCTCCGCGTCGCCGCCGTGCCCGCCGTCGCCGCCACCGAACCGACGGGGGTCGGCGACGCCTTCCGCGCCGGTTTCCTCGCCGGTCTCGCCGGGGGACTGGGTCTCGAACCGGCGGCGCGGCTCGGCTGCGCCCTGGCGACCGTCGTGCTCCAGGTCGTCGGCACGCAGGAGTACAAGCTGTCCGCCGCGGAGATGCTCACGAGCATCGAGGCCGCCTACGGCCCGGCCGCCGTACGCGAACTGGAGCCCCACCTCCCGTCGCTCTGACCACGACAAAGACCGCGACCATGACCCGTACGACGACCACGACCGACATCACGACCACGACCTACATCACGACCCCGACCGACAGCACGACCAAGGCTCACCCCGCCGCCCCGCCGCCCCGCCGCCCCGCCGCCCCGCCGCCCCGCCGCCCCGCCGCCCCGCCGCCCCGCCCACAAGGAGACCACCATGACGACGCGGGTCCCGCAACTCTCCCGCGGTGTACGCGGGATCACCCTGGACGCCGGCGGGATCACGCTCTCCGGTCTGCTCGGCGAGCCCGGGCACACCGCCACCCGCGGGGTCGTCGTGGCCGTCCACGGCGGCGGCATGAACGCCGGCTACTTCGACGGCCAGGCCGGCCCCCAGCTGTCCCTGCTGACCCTGGGGGCGAGCCTCGGCTACACCGTCCTCGCCGTCGACCGGCCCGGATACCGCCGCTCCGTCCGCCAGCTCCCCGACGGCCTGCCCCTGGCCGAGCAGGGCCCGGTGCTGCGCGCGGCCCTGCGCGACTTCGCCTCGCGGTACGCCGTGGGCGCCGGGTTCTTCCTGGTCGGCCATTCCTTCGGCGGCAAGGTCGCGCTCACCGCCGCCGCCGGCCACACGGACGGGGACCCCCTGGGGCCCGAGCTGCTGGGTGTCGACATCTCGGGCCTCGGCCACCGCTACGCCGTGGGACCCGACGACCTGCCCGACTCCCCGCTCTCCGGGGCCCCCGCCCGCAGCCGGTGGGTGAAGCACTGGGGTCCGCTGCGGCTCTACCCCCCGAACACGTTCCGCACCAGCGGCGCGCTCGTCGCCCCCATGCCCGCGCGGGAACGGGCCGACGCCTCCGCGTGGCCCGGCCTCTTCCCCGGGATCGCGTCGCGGGTCCGGGTTCCGGTGCGGCTGACCTTCGCCGAGTACGAGACGTGGTGGCGGCACGACGAGGCGTCCCTCGCCGAGCTGGCCGGGGCCTTCTCCGCCGCGCCCCTGGTGCGCGTCGACCGGCAGCCCGACGCCGGGCACAACGTCAGCCTCGGCTGGGCGGCCCGCGCCTACCACCTGGGCGCGCTGGCGTTCCTGGAGTCCTGCCTCGCGACGCGCGAGGCGTCACCCGCTCCGCGGCCGACGGCGGTCGCCTGAACCGATGCGCGAACGACTCCGCACCACCTTCCGCTCCCTGGCCGTCCGCAACTTCCGGCTCTTCGTGGCGGGCCAGATCGTCTCGGTGGCCGGCACCTGGATGATGGTCGTCGCCCAGGACTGGCTCGTGCTCTCCCTGACGGCCGACTCCGCCACCGCCCTGGGGGCGGTGACCGCGCTCCAGTTCGCGCCGATGCTGCTGCTCACGCTGTACGGGGGACGGCTCGCCGACCGGTACGACAAGCGGCTGCTGCTCACCCTGTGCAACCTCGTCTCCGGCGCCTACGCGCTCGTCCTTGCCGTCCTGGTCCTCGCCGGGGCGCTGGAGCTGTGGCACCTCTATCTGTTCGCGCTCTGCCTCGGCACCGTCAACTCCGTCGAGGTGCCCACCCGCATGTCGTTCGTGAGCGAACTGGTCGGCCCGGCGCTGCTGCCCAACGCCTCGGCGCTGAGCGCCGCGTACTTCAACCTCGCCCGTGTGCTCGGCCCGGCCCTCGCCGGCCTGCTCATCGCCGTCTGGGGCACGGGTCCCGTGATGCTCCTGAACGCCGTCAGCTATCTGGCGACCGTGACCGGGCTGCGGATGATGCGCCCCGCCGAGCTCCTGCGGGGCGGACCGCCCAAGGGCCGGGTGCGGGTCGTCGACGGGCTGCGGTACGTCCGCCGCCGTCCCGACCTGCTGCTCTGTCTGGCGCTCGTCGCGCTCGTCGGCCTGTTCGGGATGAACTTCCAGCTCGTCATCCCGCTCCTGGCCAGGACGGTCTTCCACGCGGACGCCGCGTCGTTCGGGCTGCTCACCGCCGCGTTCGCGACCGGTTCGCTGCTCGCCGCCTTCGCCACCACGGCACGCCGGAGCAGACCGAGCCGCCGTACGGTGACGACGGCCGCGGTCGCCCTCGGCGTGCTGGAGACGGCGACCGGGTGGGCACCCGGCTATCCGGCGGCGGTCGTCCTGCTCGTCCTCACCGGGTTCGCCGCGATCTGGTTCGCCCAGGCCGCGAACCACCGCGTCCAGCTCGGCAGCGACCCGCGCTACCGGGGGCGGGTCCTCGCCCTCTACACCCTGATCCTGCAGGGCTCCACCCCGCTGGGAGCCCTGCTCGTCGGCTGGCTCGCCGCGCACTTCGGCGCCCGCAGCGCGCTCTACGTGGGCGGGCTGGCCTCGCTCGCGGCCGCCCTCGGCCTCGTGCTCGCCGCCCGCACCCGCGCCTTCCGCGAACAGCCCGAGCCGGCAGAGCCGTCCGGACCGTCCGAGCCGTCCGAGCCGTCCGAAGCCGATCAGGTCCGGGCGCCGCGCTGACCGGTTCCGCCGACCCCGGCCCCGCTCAGGTGCTGGGGCCGGTGCCGGGGTCAGTGCCGGTGGGGGTCCGGTCAGTACGTGAGGATGCCCGGGTCCGTGGTGCTCGGCGCGCCCGTCTCCACGTGGCCCGCCAGTCGGCGGAGGTAGTCCGCGTTCGACGGGGTCGTGACGGTCACGTCGTACCAGCGGGCGGAGCCCGTCAGGTCCAGGGTGCGGGTGACCGTCGTGCCCTTCGGGACCGGGACCGTCTGCGGGGAGCCCGCGTAGGCGTTGGTCACGGTCAGCTGGGCGTCGGCCGCCGTCGCGTTGGTGAAGGTGAGGTCCAGCGTGCCCGTGGTGGCGTTGTGGCGGGCGGTGACCTCGGGGAGGGCGGTCTTGCCGGGGGAGCGGAAGCGGCGCAGGAAGCCGTTGGGGCCGTGGACGGTGAGGTCGGTGAGGCCCTTGGAGTACTTGGTGTTCCAGGCGTCGGCGATCGACTTCCCGGCCTCCGCCGTGTACGTCCAGGGGGCGTCCGTGCGGTTGGCCGAGGTCACGTAGAACTGCGCGCCCGCCGAGGGCCCGCCGCTGAAGGTGAGGCGGTAGGTGCCGGCCGTGGTGTCCGCGGTGCCGTCCACGTGAGGGGCGTACTTCAGCGGGCGGGTGGGCTTGCCGCCCGGCTCCTGGCGGGGCATCGTGCCGACGGCCGGGGCGGTGGCGAGGAAGTCGGGGTGGCGGCTCCGGTCCGGCGGGTAGTAGCCGGCGGTCGGCGGGAGCGGGGCGGCCTGGGCGTCCGCGCGCGTGAAGTCGAAGGCGGAGGTCAGGTCGCCGCAGACGGCCCGTCGCCACGGCGAGATCTGGGGCTCCTGCACCCCGAAGCGGCTCTCCATGAAGCGGATGACCGAGGTGTGGTCGAAGGTCTCGGAGCAGGTGTAGCCGCCCTTGGACCAGGGGGAGACGACGATCATGGGGACGCGCGGGCCGAGGCCGTACGGGCCGGCGACGTATCCCGTCTTCCCGGGGAAGTGGTCGAGCGCCGTCGGCGTGGTCGACAGGCCCTGCGCCGAGGAGGCCGGGACGTACGGCGGGACGACGTGGTCGAAGAATCCGTCGTTCTCGTCGTACGTGACGAAGAGGGCGGTACGGGCCCACACGTCCGGGTTCGAGGTCAGCGCGTCCAGGACCTGCGCGATGTACCAGGCGCCGTAGTTGGAGGGCCAGTTGGAGTGCTCGGAGAAGGCCTCGGGGGCCGCGATCCAGGACACCTTGGGCAGCCGCCCCGCCTGCACGTCGGCGCGCAGGTCGGCGAGGTAGGTGTCGCCGTTCTTCACGTCCGTGCCCGTGCGGGCCTTGTCGTAGAGCGGGTTGCCGGGCTGGGCGTTCCGGTAGGTGTTGAAGTAGAGGAGCGAGTTGTCGCCGTAGTTGCCGCGGTAGGCGTCGTTGATCCAGCCCCACGAGCCGGCGGCGTTCAGGCCGTCACCGGTGTCCTGGTAGACCTTCCAGGAGACCCCGGCCGCCTCCAGGCGCTCGGGGTACGTCTTCCAGCCGTAGCCCGCCTCGGCGTTGTTGAGGACCGGGCCGCCGCCGGTGCCGTCGTTGCCGGTGTGGCCGCTCCACAGGTAGTAGCGGTTCGGGTCGGTGGAGCCGATGAACGAGCAGTGGTACGCGTCGCAGATCGTGAACGCGTCGGCGAGCGCGTAGTGGAAGGGGATGTCCTCACGGGTGAGGTACGCCATCGTGGCCTTGGTCTTGGCCGGTATCCACTGGTCGTACTTGCCCTGGTTGAATGCCTTCTGGCCGCCCGCCCAGTCGTGGTTGAGGCCCTGGAGGAACTCCATGCCGAGCTTGGCGCTCTCCGGCCGGAAGGGCAGCGTGACCTTCGAACCGTCCGCCTGGTTCCAGACCGGTTTCCCGCTCGGCAGCGTCACGGGGCGCGGGTCGCCGAAGCCCCGTACGCCCTTCATGGCCCCGAAGTAGTGGTCGAAGGAACGGTTCTCCTGCATCAGGACGACGATGTGCTCGATGTCCTGGATGGTGCCGGTCGTGCCCTGCGCCGGGATGGCGGCGGCCCGGGCGATGCTCTCGGAGAGCATGGTGAACGCGGCGGCGCCGCCGGTCAGCTGAAGGAACCGGCGGCGATCGATGTCGGTCATGGGGGAGTTGCCCTCCGGGGTGAGTACGAACGGTGGGGGTGCGGGTGCGGCGACCGGACGGACCGGCCGACGGGCGCCCCAAGGAGAGCGTCCGTGGGCCACCGCCCGGCGGCCGTCCCATGACTGCCCGTCGTACGGCAGACGAATCCCCCGTGCCCGAACGTGAAAACTCACAAGCGAACGCCCCCGGTGGGGTACGTGACCTCCGGGGGCGCGCGGAAAGCAGCGGAAAGTAACAGAAAACTACTCGACGACGAGCTCGACCCGGATGTTGCCACGGGTGGCCTTCGAGTACGGGCAGAAAGCGTGCGTCTTCTCCAGGAGGGTCGCTCCGGCCTCGCCCTGGAGGTGGTCGGGGAACTCGGCGCGCATGATCACCGCGAGACCGAAGCCGCCGTCCGCCGGGTCCTTGCCGATGGAGACCTCGGCCGTGATCGAGGCGTCCGCGATGTCGATCTTCTCCTGGCGGGCGACCACGCCCATCGCACTGGCGAAGCAGGCCGCGTACCCGGCGGCGAAGAGCTGCTCGGGGTTGGTGCCCTGCCCGTTGCCGCCGAGGGCCTGGGGGTGGGCGAGCGGGAGGTCGATGTGGCCGTCGGAGCTGACGGCGCGGCCCTCGCGGCCGTTGGCGGTGGCGACTGCGGTGTAGATCGCGTCCATGGTTCTTCCGTTCCTGTCCTCGGGGCCCTCGGGGCGGTGTCCCTCTGCGGTGTGACTCCATTAGTAGCGCACTATTTAGTTGCGCACAACTAAATCGCGTGTGAAGTGCCCTCGCGTATCCTGGAGCCATGGAGACGCTCGACACGGTCCCGGACGAGGACTTCCTCCGGCTCGACCACCAGATCTGCTTCTCGCTGCACGCCGCGACCCGCGCCTTCAACGGCGTCTACCGCGAGGCGCTCAAGGAGCTGGGGCTCACCTACCCCCAGTACCTCGTCATGCTCGTGCTCTGGGAGCACGGCGAGCTGCCCGTGAAGGGCATCGGCGAGCGGCTGCGACTCGACTCCGGGACCCTGTCGCCGCTGCTCAAGCGGCTCGAAGCGGCCGGTTACGTCGAGCGGCGCCGCAGCCCCGAGGACGAGCGGTCCGTCACCGTACGGCCGACCGGCGAAGGGGCCGCGCTCAGGGAGAAGGCGCTCGGCGTACCGCGCCGCATCGCCGCCGCGACCGGCCTCCCGCTGGAGGACATCCGCGACCTGCGGGAACGGCTCGACGCCCTGGCCACCCGGCTCGACGCCGTCGACCCGGACGCCCTCTCCTCCTGCTCCTGAAGCGAGTGCGCGGCGCGCGCGTGGTCGAGGCCGAGCAGGACGCAGACGTCCGTCAGGAGCGGCACGTGGTACGCGAGGGGCCCGCGGCCCCGCCTGGTCCGGGCGGGAGACGAAACCGCCGTCCGGCCGCCGCCGCTCCAGGAGGTGGCGCACCGCGCGCTCCGTCGCCCCCCCCCAGACGATCGGCGCGGCACGGAGCGACCGGCCCCGTCGCGCTCGCCCTGGAAGGCCTGGCCTCCGCGCACGCGCCGGCCGGCCGGGCCAGGGGCGCCGCGCTCCTGCCCGGCGCGGCGGCCGCGCTGCGTTCCTCGACGGGCGCGCCGCTGCCCCCGGCGGAGCGCGCCGACGTCGACCGTACGGAGGCGGCGGCCCGTACCGCCCTCGGCGAGGCCGCCGTCGCCACAGCCTTCGGTCACGGCGGGGGCCTCACGCACGACGAGGCCGTGTGCGAAGCGGCCGAAGGAAGCCGAGGGCCCGGCACGTTCACCAAACTGTAAGGAGTCATATTCGAGTACGCCCCTATACTCGCCCCATGCCCGACGACATCACCATCCGGCGCGCCACCGCCGAGGACTCCCAGCGGCTCACCCGGCTCGTCCGACGATCCGGCGCCTATCGGGGCGACTACGCCGCCATGGTCGAGGGGTACCAGGTCGGCGGGGCGTACATCGAGCACCACCCCGTCTTCGTCGCCGTCGACGAGAACGACCGGGTGCTCGGGTTCTACGCACTCCTCCTCCACGAGGCCGAACTCGACCTCGCCTTCGTCGCCGACTCCGCCCAGGGCCTCGGCATCGGACGGCTGCTCATCGAGCACATGAGCGCGCAGGCGGCGGCGGCCGGACTCGCCTCCGTACGGGTCGTCGCGCACCCGCCCTCCGAGGAGTTCTACCTCCGCACCGGCGCCGTCCGCACCGGCACCCTCCCGCCCGCCGGACGGATCCACTGGGCCCGCCCCGAGCTCCGGTACGACATCGCGTGACCGCCACCCGGGGCGAGACGACCCGCCGCAGGGTCTTCGCCGACCTCACCCCGCTGCGCACCTCCGCCGACTACCGCCGTCTCTGGTTCGGCAGCACCGTCTCCTGGGTCGGCCAGGGCATGACCGCCCTCGCCGTCTCCCTCCAGGTGTACGAGATCACCCGCTCGCCGTTCTCCGTCGGGCTCGTCGGGCTGTTCTCCCTCGTCCCGCTCGTCGTCTTCGGCCTGTACGGCGGCGCCGTCGCCGACACCGTCGACCGCCGCAAGCTCGGCCTCGCCAGCGCCCTCGGCTCCGCCGTCCTCTCGATCGCCCTCGCGGGCGCGGCGTTCGCCGGCTTTCACCGCGTCTGGTTCCTCTACGGGATCGTCGCCCTCCAGGCCGTGTGCGCCGCGCTCAACTCGCCCGCCCGCACCTCGATGATCCCCCGGCTCCTGCCGCCCGAGCAGCTGCGCGCCGCCAACGCGCTCAACTCGATGGTGATGACCTTCGGCACGCTCGTCGGGCCCAGCCTCGGCGGCCTGATCGTCGGCGTCGCCGGGTACCAGACCGCGTACCTCGTCGACGCCCTCGCCTTCTCCGCGAGCCTCTACGCGATGTGGCGGCTGCCGTCGATGCTCCCGGAGCGGAAGGGGAGCAAGAGGGCCTCCGTCCTCGACGGGCTGCGTTTCCTCGCGACCCGCCCCAACCTGCGCATGACGTTCTTCTCCGACCTCTGCGCGATGATCCTCGCCCACCCCCGCGCCCTGTTCCCGGCAGTCGCCGTCCTCTGGTACGGCGGGGACGCGAAGACCACCGGACTCCTCGTCGCCGCGCCCGCGTTCGGGGCGCTCCTCGGCGGCGTCCTCTCCGGCTGGCAGGGCCGGATCCGCCACCACGGGCAGGCCATCCTGATCGGCGTCGCCTGCTGGGGCACCGCCATCGCCGTCTTCGGGCTCACCCGGAACCTCTGGCTCGGGCTGCTCCTGCTCGCCCTCGCCGGGTACTCCGACACCGTCTCGATGATCTTCCGGAACACGATGATGCAGGTCGCCGCGCCCGACGAGATGCGCGGCCGGCTCCAGGGCGTCTTCATCGTGGTCGTCGCGGGCGGCCCCCGGCTCGGCGACTTCCTCGCGGGCTCCGTCGCCGACCTGACCTCCCCGGCCGTCGCCATCACGGGCGGCGGGATCGCGTGCGTCCTCGCCGTCGGCGTCCTGGCCCTCTACGGACGCCGATTCCGCCGGTACGACGCACTCGACCCCACTCCGTGAGGCTCCGGAAGGTTCCGTGGGGGTTTCACCCTGAACTCACCCTCCTGACTTGGCGGTTGACCGCCACGGCACATGGGCTTTAGCCCGGTGGTGAAGCGATTCTCAGAACTGCTCTGACCCGCAGGTCAAAGTGGGCGATTCTGCTGCTCGATGTACTGTGCGCCGGTATTTCGTCACGAAAACCACGTGCGCGTGAAGCGCGAACGCGCAGTGCCTGCTCGTACGAATGTTCCGCATGTCGGCTATGAACCAACTGTCGTACGGTGATCGGCGTGAAGCTCAGGTATCAGTTCCGGCTGTACCCGAGCGCCCCGCAACGGATCATGCTGGCGAAGGCGTTCGGGTGCGCCCGTGTCGTCTTCAACGACGCCCTTCGCGCCCGTCAGGACGCCTACAAGCAGGGGGGCAGGCGCCCGACCGCTGCGGAAATCTCGAAACGGTTCGTCACCGACGCCAAGAAGACCGACGAACGGCACTGGCTGGACGACGCGTCGGCCGTAGTGCTCCAGCAGTCCCTTCGGGACCTGGAGACCGCGTACTCCAACTTCTTCGCCTCCAAGAACGGCACCCGCAAGGGGCCGAAGATGGGGCCGCCGAAGTTCAAGAAGAAGACGAGCCGCCAGTCCATCCGCTTCACCACCAACGCCCGCTTCTCGATCACCGAGGACGGCGTGCTGCGCCTTCCGAAGATCGGCGACGTGAAGGTCAAGTGGTCCCGGGAACTTCCCACCGCCCCGTCGTCCGTGACCGTGGTCAAGGACGCGTCCGAAGGTACTTCGCCAGCTTCGTGGTGGAGGCCGAGGGCAGGCCGCTGCCCGAGCTGGACTTGGACGAGACCGAGACCGGGATTGACCTGGGCCTGTCCACCTACGCCGTCCTGCGGGGCCGGAAGATCACTTCCCCGAAGTTTTTCCGCCGCCAGGAGAAGAAACTCCGCCGCGCACAGCGCAAGCTGTCCCGCGCCCAGAAGGGCTCCAGTAACCGGCGCAAGGCCAAGATCGCCGTATCGAAGATCCACGCCAAGATCGCTGACAAGCGCCGCGACTTCATAGAGCAGGAAACCACCAAGATCACGCGCGAGAGCCAAGCCGTGTACCTGGAGGACCTGAACGTGAAGGGCATGGGATCGAAGAAGGGCAAGCGGGCCAAGTCCGTCCACGACCAGAGCCTGGGCATGTTCGCCCGCACCCTGGAGGCAAAGTGCGCCCGGCACGGGCGCATCTTCGCCAAGGTGGACCGGTTCTTCCCGAGCACCCAGCTCTGCTCAGCGCCGGGCTGCGCAAGCATCGAAGGACCCAAGGGACTGGAAGGGCTCAAAATCCGGAAGTGGACATGCTCCTGCGGAGCCGTCCACGACCGGGACGAGAACGCTGAACGCAACATCCGCCGTGAAGGACGGCGCATCGTGGCCGAGGGACGCCCGGACACGTAAAACGCCTGTGGAGCCCGTGTAAGACTCGGCACGCCGGGCAGTGGGTGATGAAGCAGGAACCGCTACGCACGTGCTGGAAACAGCGGCGGCACGGTGGGAATCTCCCCCGTTTACGGGGGAGAGCGTCAATCGATCACCGACACCTTTCCGATCGGCTTCGGCTTCAAGGAGTGGATCGCCTTCCCGGTCCAGCGCACCGAGTACGTCTCCACCGGCACCGGCCAGCGCTGGCACGAGTCCGTCGACCACAAGGTCGTCACCGACACCGCGCTCGACCCGGCCCGCTGGCGCCTCGCGACCAAGGGCCGCGCCGAGTGGACCTTCCGGTCGGCCGAGACCCCGGAGGACCGCATCACCTATCTGCCGATGCTCAACCTCGGCTTCGACCTGGAAACCGACCTCAGCGGCGACGTCCGGGCTGGCAGCCGCCTGCCCGTACGGACCTTCGCGCAGTACGTGGACGGCGCGTCCGGCACCGGCACGATCACCGGCGGCACCCTGGACGTCTCCTACGACGAGGGCGGGACCTGGACGAAGGTCGCCCTCAAGCCCTCGTGGCGCGGCGCCTCCTGGAGCGGTGAGCTCCGTATCCCGTACGGGGCGGCCTCCGTCTCGCTGCGGGCCGGCGCGAGCGACGACCGGGGCGGCACGGTCACCCAGGAGCTGATCCGTGCGCTCGGCGTGAGGTAACCCCCTCCGACGCGTGAGGCCGGACCCCTGTGAGCCGGGGCCCGGCCTCACGTCTTCTCAACTACCGGCAGGCAGCGCCTTCTTCAGGATCTTCCCCATGTCGTTGCGGGGGAGCGCGTCGAGGTAGCGCACCACCCGGGGCCGCTTGTGCGGGGCGAGCAGCCGCGCCACGTGCTCCGCGACCTCCGCAGCCGCCGGGGGCGTCGCCGCGTCCACCGGCACCACCCAGGCCACGATCCGCTCGCCCAGGTCGGGGTCGGGCTCGCCCGTGACGGCCGCCTCCCGTATCCCCGGGTGGTCGAGGAGCGCGTTCTCTATCTCGCCCGCCCCGATCTTGTAGCCGCCGCTCTTGATCAGATCGGTCGCCTTGCGGCCCACCAGCCGCACCGCGCCGTCCGCCTCGCGGACCGCCATGTCGCCGGTGCGGAACCAGTCGCCGTCGAAGGCCGCCGCCGTCGCGTCCGGCCGGTTCAGATAGCCGGAGAAGAGGTTCGGGCCGTGGACCTGCACCTCGCCGACGGTCTCGCCGTCGCGTTCCTCCAGTACGGAACCGTCCTCGTCCACCAGGCGCAGGCCGACGCCCGCGAGCGGCGTCCCGACGGTTCCCGGCCGGGGCCCGCCGCCCGGCCGCACGCTGGTGTTCATGAGCGTCTCGGTCATGCCGTACCGCTCGACGACCGTCCGGCCCGTCGCCGCCGTGATCCGCTCGTGGTCGTGGACCGGCAGCGCCGCCGAACCCGAGACGAGGAGCCGCGCCCCGGCCAGCGCCTCCGCGAGACGGGCGTCCTCCCCGAGCGCGTCCGCGATCCGGTGGTACATCGTCGGTACGCCGAAGAGCATCGTCCCGCCGCCGGCGCCCAGCTCCCGCGTCACGCCCTCCACCGAGAACGCGCCCAGGTGCCGGACCTCGCCGCCCCGCCGCAGCGGTCCCAGGATCCCGAGGATCAGCCCGTGGACGTGGAACAGCGGCAGCGCGTGCACGAGGACGTCGTCGGCCGTCCACGCCCAGGCCTCCGCCAGCGCGTCGAGGGACGCGGCGATCGCCCGCCGGGAGAGCACGACACCCTTCGGGGGGCCGGTGGTGCCGGAGGTGTAGACGATCAGGGCGGGGGCCTCGTCGTCGACCGGTTCCGTCACCGGGGGCGGGGGCCCGCCGGCGGGAGCGAGGTCCACGTCGATCCGGGGGAGCCCCACGAGCCCGGCGGGCAGCGTGTCGCCCGGCCCGGCGAGCACCGCGCCGGGCGCGCTGTCGCCGAGGATGTGCGCCAGCTCGCGCTCACCGGTCCGCGGATTGAGGGGTACGGCGGGCACACCCGCGAGCAGGGCGGCCACGACGGCGACCGCCGTGTGCGCGCTCGGCGTGGCCCAGACGGCGACCCGGTCGGCGCCCCCGATCCGTACCGCCAGGGAACCGGCGGCGCGGGCCAGTCCGGCGTGGGTCAGCGTGTCCGCGCCGCAGCGCAGCGCGGGCCGGCCGGACGGGGCCGCAGGCGATCGGGGGTCCAGGGTGGGGAAGAGCGCACTCACCGGTCGTACTCCTCGGGTCGATGTCGAGGTCGAGGGTTGCCGGGAGGAATTCTGCCCCTCGTCAGGTCCGCCGCGCTGTGATCTTCGCCGGCTCGGGCGCGGACCCCTCCCCGCCGGGCCGGATCCCGCGCATCCGCCCGTACGCGTACACACAGCCCGCGAGCGCCAGGTCGGAGAGGAGCATGAAGCCGATCGAGTACGAGCCCTTGGCGCTGTAGATCGCGCCCATCACCAGCGGCGGCACGAAGCCGCCGAGGCCGCCCATCGCGCCGACGATGCCGGTGACGCTGCCGACCTGGGCCTGCGGGGTGACCTGGGAGACCAGGGCGAAGACGGAACCGCTCGCCGTGCCGAGACCGGCGGCCATGACGAGCAGGGCGATCGTGCCGCCCGGGTTCAGCTTCGGGTCGAAGGCCTGGACGATCGCGAAGAGGGCGACCACGCCGAGGGCGGCGGCCGTCACGACCGCCGGGTGCACCCGGTCCGAGAGCCAGCCGCCGATCGGCCGGAAGGTGACGGTGACGAGGGCGAAACCGGCGGCCTTCGTGCCCGCGTCCGTCGGGTCGAGCTCGTACCAGGTCTTCAGATACGTCGGCAGGTAGACGCCGAAGGCCACGATGCCGCCGAAGCCGATCGCGTACAGCGCCGAGAGTTCCCACGTCACCCGCAGCCGCCCCGCCGAGCCGAGCCGGGTCGTGAGGGAGGCGGTGGGCACGGGCCGGTCGGGACGGTCCGTGATGAGGACGGCGGCCAGCACCGCGTACACGGCGAGCGCGACCGCCACCACGATGAAGGGGAGGTTCTCGCCGTGCTCGGCGATCCGGGGCGTGAAGTAGCCGGAGAGCGCCACACCGCCCATGCCCATGCCGAACACGCCGAGCGCGAGACCGCGCTTGGCCGGCGGGAACCAGGAGTTGACCAGCGGGATGCCGATGGCGAAGGTCGTGCCGCCCAGACCGAGGAGGAAGCCGACGACCAGCATCAGGGCGTAGCTGTCCTTGGCGACGATCAGGAGGAGCACGGGGACGATCGTCAGCGCGGAGACGACCGGGAACATCAGTTTCGCGCCGTACTTGTCGGTCAGGGCGCCCGCCGGGATGCGGCCGACGGAGCCGACCAGGACGGGCACGGCGACGAGCAGGGACTGCTGGAAGGAGCTGAGCCCGAGCCGGTCGCCGTACCAGCTCGCGATCGGCGCGATCAGGTCCCACGCCCAGAAGGTGAGCGTGAAGCCGATGGTGGCCATCACCAGATTGCGGTAGGCCGCCGCGGTCGGGGGCTGGGTCTCGGTGTCCACGCCTCCAGTCAAGATCCGGGCGCGAGCCTCGGCGCGCGGGACTGCTCCGTACGGGGCCGACCCCTGCCGGACTGATCCGTACGGGGCCGGCCCCTGCCGGACTGATCCGTACGGGGCCGGCCCGAGGGCGCCTACGGCCAGGCGACCGTCACCGGCGGAGTCCCGTCGTCCTCGACCCGGAGCCGTACGCCGTCGCCGCCGGCCGTCACCTCGACCGTGATCGCGGTGATCCCGGACCGCCGGTGGGCCGCCGCGAGCGCCCTGCGCAGGGTGGCGAGGAGCTTTCCGGCCTGCTCGTCCTCGACGAGGGTGTCGACCGCGCCCGAGAAGTGCACGGACGGCTGGAAGCCGAGCAGGGCCGCCGCCCCGCCGGTCTCGCGCAGCACCCGGCCGCGGAAGGAGGTCGGCGCGTCGGCGGGGGGTTGCTGGAGCGCGAAGATGGTCGTCCGGACCTCCTGGATCGTCGAGTCCAGCTCGTCCACGGCCCGGCCGAGGAGCGCGCTCTCGTCGAGGTCGAGGTCGAGGCCGGACGCGACTCCGGTGCCGGTGCTGCCGGTGCTGCCGGTGCCGGTGTCGCCCCGGGAGCCGGTGCCGGTGCCCGAACCGCTGCCGGAGGCCACCGCGCCGAGCGCACGCCGGCGGGTCGACTCCAGCATCATCTCCGTGGCGAACAGCCGCTGGACGACCAGGTCGTGCAGGTCCCGCGCGATCCGGTCCCGGTCCTCGTACACCGCGAGCCGCTCCCGGTCGTGCCGGGCGCCCGCGAGGACCAGCGCGAGCGCCGCCTGCGAGGCGAACTGCGAGGCCAGCAGGCGGTCCACCGCCGAGTACGGCGGGCCGCCGCGCCGCCGGGGGAGAGCGAGGGTGCCGATGAGCTTCCCGCCGCTCTGGAGGGGCAGCATCATCGACGGGCCGAAACGGGACCGTACGTGCGTGGTCATCCGGGGATCCGTCGCCGAGTCCTCCACGAAGACGGGCTCCCCGCCGAGGAGCTGGACGAGGACCGGGGAGCCGGGCGCGATCGTCGTGCCCACCAGATCCCCGGGGTCGTCCTTGGTCGAGGCGGCGACGATCTCCATCCCGCCCTCCGGGGTGGGCTGGAGGACGACACCGGCCGAGGCGTCCGCGAGGATCCGGGCCTGTTCGGCGACGGTCATCAGGGCGTTCTCGGCGGACGCGCCGGTGAGGAGGGCGGTGGTCACGGCCGCCGCCCCCTCGATCCAGCGCTCGCGCTGCCGGGTCGTCTCGTACAGACGGGCGTTGCCGATGGCGATCCCGGCCTGGGAGGCGAGGATCCGGAGGAGGGTGAGGTCCTGCTCGGTGAAGCTGCCCGTCCGCTTCTCGGTGAGGTACAGATTGCCGAAGACCTGCGTGTGGACCCGGATCGGGACGCCGAGGAAGGAGCGCATCTCCGGGTGGCCCTCGGGGACTCCGGACGAGCGTGGATCGGCCGTCAGGTCGTCGAGCCGCAGCGGCCGCGGGTCCTGGACCAGGACGCCGAGCAGCCCGGTGTGACCGTCGGGGAGGCGGCCGACGCGCCGCCGCTCCTCGTCGGTCATGCCGGAGGTGAAGAGCTCGGTGAGCCGGAGGCGCTCGGGGTCGACGACCCCGAGCGCTCCGTAGCGGGCCCCGGTCAGCTCGGCCGCCGAGTCCACGAGGTGCTGGAGGGTGGCGCGGAGTTCGAGATCCGTGCCGACGCTCAGGACCGCCTCGAGCAGCAGGGGCAGACGGGTGCCGTCCCCGTCCGTGATCGTCATGATCCCATTGTCGTATCAATCGGCTGATGTGGTGGGGTCAGTCCACGTCGGCGAGCGGGTCGCGCATCGACAGCGGGTCGAGGACCATCGGCTGCACCTTGCCCTCCAGCATCGCGCCGAGCCCCAGGACCGCGCACACGTCGGGCCGTTCGGCGATGTGCACCGGCATGCCGGTCGCCTCGCGGAGCATCTGGTCGAGGCCCGGCAGCAGGGCGCTGCCGCCGACCATCATGATCCCGCGGTCCGCGAGGTCGGCCACCAGGTCCGGCGGGCAGTCGCGCAGCACCTTCCCGATGCCGTCGAGGACCGCCGTCAGCGGGGTGTGGATCGCCTCCCGGACGGCGGCCGTGTCGACGGTCACCGAGCGGGCCAGGCCCGTGGCGACGTCCCGGCCGTGGATCTCCGTGGAGGCCGGGCCGTGCGGCGTCAGTCCGTTGCCGCTGAGGGCGAGCTGGAGCGGGCGCACCGACTGGCTCGGCAGCATCAGTTCGTGGTGGTGGCGCAGGTGCTGGATGACGGCGTGGTCGATGGCGTCGCCGCCGATCGGGATCCGCTCGGCCGTGACGATCGCGCCGAGCGAGAGGACGGCGACCTGCGTGGTCGCCGCGCCGCACACCATGATCATGGTGGCGGTCGGCTGCTCGACCGGGAGCCCGCAGCCCACGGCCGCGGCGATCAGCGTGTCGACCAGCTCGACCCGGCGCGCGCCGAGCCCGACGAGGGTCTCCACGGCGGCGCGCTGCGCGAGGGGGTCGCTGTCGTGGGGCGTGCAGGCCGCCGCGCGCAGCCGCGGCTTGCGGCGGAGCTGGCGGCGCAGCTTCTCGCCCAGGAGGTGACGGAGCATCCGCTGCGCCATCTCGATGTCGACGACCGTGCCGCCGGAGACGGGACGGGCGACGCGGATGTAGTCGGGGGTGCGGCCCGTCATCTTCTCCGCCAGCGCGCCGACGGCGATCAGCGCTCCTGTACGGGTGTTGACGGCGGCGACGCTGGGCTCGTCGACGACGAGTCCGGCGCCCTTGACGTAGACCCGGGTGCGCGCGGCCCCCAGGTCGACGGCGACATGGCAACGGCGCAGTTGCTCAAGGCTGACGGTCACGGCGGATCCTCCGGAATGCGGTGCTGGCACGGGCGAGGTGTTTCGCGTTGCGAGTCCTGTTCGCATCGTGCGACCGCCCCGGGCCCGGCGCGCGCTGGGCTGAGCCGCCCGGGGCCACCCGTGGGACGGCGGCGAGGCGCGGACGGGGCCTTCGGCGGGGCCGGAGACGATCCTGACCGAAGCGGGAGAATCACGACGCACCGCCGACGACCTGCGGTTTCCTCACAGGATCCTCACCTCCGCGCCTCGCTGCCGCCGCACCGCGCCGCATAGCCTGCGGGCCCCATGGACTACTGCCACGCGTGCCGGCGGCATCTCAACGGGGCCCTCGCCTGTGCCGGGTGCGGGACCCCCGTCGAGGAACTGCGGTACGAGACCCCCCACATGTCCCGCCCGGTCGAGCCCGCTCCGCCGGTCCAGTGGTCCGGGCCCGCCGGGCCCGGACCGGAGTACGCTCCGGCGCCCGAGCACGTCTACGAACTCGACGTCCTCGAACCGTCCCGCCCGGATCCCGGTGGCCGGCGCGCCACCCGTGGTGCCGCGCGCGGCCGGTCCGCCGACCGGGGCCGCGCCGCAGCCGGCAGGGGCCGGCGTGCGCGGAGCCGCCGGGGCCGTACGGTCCTGGTGGCCACCCTCGGCCTGGTCCTCGCGGCCGGAACGCTGAGCCTCGCGCGCCTTGCCGTCGAGGAACCGGAGCGGGCGGGCGCCGCCACGGCGGTGGAGGAACAGGACGTCACCGAGTCCCCGCTGTCCCCGGACCCGGTCGAGGCGACCGCCCTCCCCGACGGCGGACCGTCCCCGGTCTCGTCCGCACCGACGCGCCCCCGCCAGGTGAGCGCGGACACGACCAAGGGCACAGGTACGGGCACGGGTTCCGGCCCGGGCACAGGTACGGGCACGGGTTCCGGTCCGGGCACAGGTACGGGCACGGGTTCCGGCCCGGGCACAGGTACGGGTTCCGGCTCAGGATCCGGTACGGGAACGGGAACGGACGCAGGTTCCGGTCCGGGGAACGGTGACGGGGGCACCTCCCCGGAGCCGCCGGCGCCCACCGACCCGGTGACCCGGCCCGCCACCCCCACAGCGACCCCGTCGGCCACGAAGCCCCAGATGCCTCCGTCCAGCACGGCGACGCCCACCGGACCGATGCCCTCGGCCACCACCGCCACACCCACGCCCACGCCCACCCCGACCCCGACCCCGAGCCCGACGTGCACGCGCTTCCTGTGGTGGTGCGTGTAGAGGTGTGTTCCAGGAGGAGCAGACCTCTGTGTCAGCCAGGCACGGCCATCGCCGCGACTGCCGCGCCGACGACACAGACGATGCAGAACACGAGGTGTGAGGGTGGCCAGGCGTACCGATCGCGCGTGACTCCCTGGTTGATCTCATGGCTCCACAGCGTGAGGAGCCGGCGCGTCGGGTAGAGCCCGATCGTCAGCCCGATCAGGGAGAAGGCGTACAGAGCGAGGCCGGCGGTGGCCACGACAGCGGCCCCGCACCCGACGATGATGAAGGGGTAGACGAGCCGGAATCGTCGTACGGGGATCCACGCCGCCATGGCGGAGCAGTGGATCACGGTCGCCATCGCAGCCAGGATCCACCACCACCCGCCGCTGCTGGACGCAAGCATGAATGAGTCTCCTTCCGGAGGCAGCCGGAGACGGGGCGCGGGAGCCGGCCGAGGACGACCGGCCCCCGCGCCGTGTCTAGGCGCCCGTTCGGGTCAGAACCACGTCGACAGGGTACCGATGATGGGCGACACCAGATCGTGGCCGAACTGGGTGACCTTCGTCGCGACCTTGGTGCCTCCGAGCGCCCCGATCCACTTGGACTGACCGAACGTCACCAGTCCGAGGACGGCGCTTCCGGCGGAGGCGGCGAACTCGCCGCTGGTGAATCCGTACTCGATACCGGTGAAGACGGCGCTCAGGGCGCCGGCGCCGACGGACACCCACCCGAAGGCGGCGGCAGCGACGGCCAGGGGAGGGAATGCCAGGCTTGCGATACCGAGGCCGGCGGAGATGAACCCGGCGCCGATGCTGACGTAGTTGGCCGCGTCAGCCCACCACTTGGCGTCCTCATACCACTTCTCGCCGCCGGTGTCACTCCCGTTCGGGTTGACCTGGTCGTGCGTGGGACCGTCGGCGGGGTTGGTGTTGCTGTCCCGGTCCCGCTGTGCCTGCACGGCGGCCACCCGGGCGGCTTCCGCGATCTCGGCCTGCCGCTTCTGGCTCGCGATGCGGCGGGCGTCGGTCGCCGCGGCGGCGGCCGTCTGGGCGTTCTGACCGGCGACCAGCGCGGACTGGCGGGCGTTCGCCGCCGAGGCCTGGGCGCTGTAGGAGGAGCTCAGAGCCCTGCGGGCCGCGTCGACCGCCTTGTTCGCGGAGTAGTTGGCCGAGCGGGCGGCACCGCGTGCGGTCTGCGCGGCGGCGCTGGCCGTCGCCGCCGATGCCTTGGCATCGGCGGCGGACTTGTCCGCGGCGTCGGCGTGCTGCTTCGCCTGAGCCGCGTACGTCTCGGCCGTGGCCGCGGCGATCTGCGCCTTGTCGGCCCATTGGGACGCGTCCTCCGCCGCCTGGCGGGCGTCCGCGGCCACCTTCGAGGCCAGCGCGGCGTTCTCCTGCGCCTTGTAGGCGATCTTCGCGGCCGCCGCGATGGCTCCGCGGATCGCGGAGACGTGGGTCGCGGAGTCGTGGTCGAGCTGCGCCGTCTTGTGGCGCTGGACGTCGATGAAGTTCCTGCGCATCCACGTGGGCCCCTCGAGCGCCACCTCCGCGTAGGCCTTGGTGTACTGGCCACCGGTGCTGAGCAGGGTCGCGGCGGCGACCGCGTCGTCCTCCCGTACCGCGGCCGGGTAGGTGCTCTCGAAGAAGTTCTGGAGGGCCGTCGCGGTCTCGGCGTTGATCGCGGCCTCGGCCGCCGTCCTGACCGCCTGGCCGGAGTCGTGGTCGAGGATACGGAAGATCTGGACCCGGTTGTCGGTCGCCGCGGCCTCGACCAGGCCCGAGGTCAGGAAGTCGCGCGTCGCCTGGGTGTCGGCGCTCGCCAGTGCCTGGTACGCCGCCGTGCCGATCGCGGGGGCCGACACCTGGGCGACGTAGAGGGCGGTCTCCCTGTCGTCCTGGCCCTGGGCCAGGGCCCGGTCGGTATCGATCCAGGCCCGGACGTCCGCCTCGGTGCCGCACAGCGCGAACTGGGCAGCTTCCCGCGTCCAGGCCCCTCTCGCGTTCAGCAGGCCGACGGCGGCCTTGCGGCCGAGGGTGACGGCCAGCGTCAGGTCGTTGTTCACCAGGGCCTGCTCGGCCTGGGTGATCAGGGACTGGAGCGCCTGCTCGGTCTGCTGGGCCTGCGTCCGCTTCCGCGCGAGTTCGGCCTGCTCCGCCGCCTCGATCTCGGCGAGCAGCCGGGCCTCCTCCATGCCTTGCTGCTTCTGCTCGTTGAGGCGGGCCGTCTCCGCGTTCCGCGCCGCCTGTTCGACCGCGACCGCTTCCTCGACCGCCTTGGTGGCGGTGTTGGCGGCCTGGACGGCGGCCGCTGCGTGGGCCGTGGACCTGTTGGCGAAATCGATCGCCTGACCCGCGTACTTCGCCGCCTCCTCGGCGGCGGCCGCGGCGTTCTCCGCGTGAGTGGCGGCCGAGTTGGCGGCATCCCGCGAGGTCCGGGCTGCGGAGGCTGCGGAGTCGGCCAGGGCCTTGGACGTGGAGGCGGCGTTGGTGGCCAGGTTCGCGGCGCTGCTCGCGATCTGCGCCTGACGCTTCGCCTCGGCGGCCTCCTTCTGGGCCGCGCCCGAAGCCTGGGCGGCCTGGGCGGAGGCGCTGGCGGCGGCGGCCGCGTTACGGGCGGCGGAGGCGGCCGCGGAGCCCGCGCCGGCGGCCTGCGCCGATGCGGTCGCGGCGTAGTCGGCGGCCTGGGCCGCAGACCGGGCCTGGGCCGCGGCGTTGCGTGCGGCGACCGCGGCGTCCTTCGCCGCCTGTGACTTGGTGGCGTCCTTCGAGGCGGCGATCGCCGAGTTGTAGGCCACCGAGGCGGCGTGTCCCGCGGTGGCGGCCGCCTGGGACGCGGCGGTGGCGGCCCACGCGGCACGCCGGGACGCCGTCACCGCGGCATGGGAGGCCCGGATGGCGTTGCGGGCCGCGTCGGCGGCGCCGGAGGCGGCCTTTGCCGCCTTGGTTGCCGCGTTCTTGGCCCTGGTGACGTCCGCTCCGGCCGCCGCGGCTTCGGCGGCCGCGTCCTCGGCGGCGGTCTTCGCCTTCTCCGCCGCGGTCTGGGCGCGCTCGGAGGTCTCCACGGCCAGGTTGGTCTCGGCCTGGGCGCGCTTGCCCTCCCGCTGGACCACGGCGACGAGTTCCTCGATGGTGGCCGACTCCTGGTCCCGGGCGCGGGCGATGTGCTGCCCGGTGTCGAGGAACCAGCGGACGTCCGCCTCGGTGCCGCTGAGGGCACGGTCCGCGTACTTCCGCACCTCCGGACCGGCGCTGAAGAGCATGGTGGAGACCTGGACGCGCATGTCCTCCAGGTGAGCCGTGTACTGGCCGTTGGTGAGGAAGGTCTCCAGCGCCGTCTGGGTGCCGACGTCCAGGGCCCTGGACGCCTCCCGCTTGACCGCCCGGCCACCGGTACTCGACACGGTGGCCGTCACGACCCGGAGGTCCTCCAGGACCGCCGTCCTGAACCCGCCCGTGACGAAGGCGGTGATGGCGCTGTCGCCGCCCTCGATGGCGACGGTCGCCTCACGGCGCAGTCCCTTGCCGGAGTTGGCGAGGTACGTGAAGAGGGCGACGTAGTTGTCCTGCTGGGTCGCCTTCGGCAGCGTCTCCAGGAGGAAGGTCTGAACCTCGGCGTCCGAGCCGTGAAGGGCGTCGGCCGCGGCGGCCTTGACGGCCCGTCCCCCCATCATCCAGGCCTTGACCACCTTGGCGCGCTCGGTGTCCGGCAGCGCGAGCGGATCCGGTGTACCGACCTCGGCGTCAGCCGCGCGGGCGACGGGCGCGAGCGATAAGGGAGAGGCCGCGGCGGCTGCGACGGCGGTCGCGGCGACGACGAAGTGACGTCGGCTCCAAAACGTGTTCTGCATATGAGTGATGCCCCCCTGGCCTGCGCTGCGGGCCAATGACAATGACCGCCACTTGTCTGGCGATTCGGCGCCACCAACGTACGTTCGACTCTCCAGCATTTCAATCAATTGATGTCACCTTCCGAGTGGAATCCCAACGGCGTGACCGGGAAGTCGAGGAAGCGGTCTTTTTGTGCTCGGTACTTTCACGATCCCTTCACCTGGATTCCTACAACCACCCCCGCCTTGTGGCGAAGGTCACGCGCAAGATCCAACTTTGAGCGTGGACTTGACGAACTATCAGTAGACCGAGACGGAATGTGAAGCTTGTATGGGCGGGCCGCCACGGAATTGGCGTCGATGCCGCTGGATTTCCTGTCCGCGGTCATCGGTGCATTCCGCAGCGTGCGGACGCGGGGCGGCGGCATGCTTATCGAGACACCGGGGGGAGATTTTAGGTTGTTCTTTTCTGGTCGGATCCCTCCGGCATTCACTGGGAATCAAGAAACGAGACAGCCATGAAGTTCATTCCTCGCGCAGTGGTCGCGACCGCGGCCGTGGGAGCCGTTCTCGGCTTGTTCGCGACTGCCGCAGCGGGTGGCACCGGGGCCGCCGACGCGCCCCGCGTCGCGTCGGTGGCCGACGAGGCTCCGGGGTACGCGGTCGAGGACTTCGCCTACCCCGACGCCGCCAGGATCCTGGCCGAGCGCGGCATCGTTCTGAAGCGCGGCGACGGGCACATAGTCCTCGCCACGTGCGGAAGCGAGGCCGGCCTCCTCGAGGTGTGGGCGCGCAACCTCGACAAGGTCTGCTTCAAGGTGACCGGCAGTCGTGGCTATCTCAGCCTGGACATCCCGGCCGTCTTCGCCATCAAGGGCAACGACTACACCACCTCCGTCGACATGACGGTCGGCACCGAACACAAGTCCTTCGACGTCACCAAGAACGCCTGGACCTCCGTCGGGGAGTCCACCGACCCCGAGGCACGCGACCACGCCCTCGTGGAGATCACCACCACGCGCTGACGCGGCTCCTCACCGGCGCTCGGCCCGGCGGTCGCCGGCCGAGCCGCCCACGGCGCCCAGCTACCCGCGCCGTCCCCGACGGCCTGACAACTCGACCCATTTGGCGAGGCGCCCGCTCATCACGGGACGCCTCATCGCAAAGGAACCTCACACATGACCAAGCGCTCGCACTTCCTGTGGGCCACCAGCGCAGCGGCGGCGTTCGCCGCCGTACTCACCACGGCACCCGCGAACGCCCTCAACGGCGCCGACGCCCCGGCGCAGCTGGGCTTCGTCGCGAAGATCAACGTCGGTGACTCCGAGCGTGCCTGCACCGGCACCCTCGTCGCCCCGCGGTGGGTACTGGCCGCCGCCAGCTGCTTTTCCCCGGACGGCAAGCCCGCAGCCGGCAAGCCCGCCGTCGCCACCACCGTGGTGGTCGGCCGCACCGACCTGACGCAGACCGCGGTCGGGGCGACCCGTACCGCGGCGGAACTCGTCCCCCACCCCACCCGTGACCTGGTCCTGGTGAAGCTCAACGCCGGTGTCGCCGGCGTGAAGCCGGTCGCCCTGGCATCCACCGCGGTGACCGCCGGGCAAAGCGTCCAGGCGGCCGGATTCGGCCGCACGAAGACCGAGTGGGTCCCCGACAAGCTGCACACCGCCTCGTTCACCGCGACCGGCGACAGCTCGGCGGACGTCGCACTGGCCGCCACGGGTGACGCGGTCATCTGTCAGGGGGACTCCGGCGGGCCCATCCTGCGCACTGCCGGCAGCACTCAGGAACTGGTCGCCGTCGTCAGCAGGTCCTGGCAGGGCGGCTGCCTCGGCATGCCGGCCACGGAGACCCGGACGGGAGCCGTCGCGACCCGCGTGGACGACGTGCGCAGCTGGATCACCAGCACGACGTTCGCGCGCCCGGGTGACATGAACGGTGACAACAAGCCCGACCTCGTCGCGATCGAGGACACCGGCAAGCTGTGGCTGTACCCCGGTACTGGCACGGGTGCGCTCGGCGCGAGGGTCCAGATCGGCAGCGGCGGATGGGGCGGGGCCTCGGTCACGCACCGCGGCGACTGGACCGGGGACGGCATGGAGGACATCGTCGCCGTCGTCGCCGGCGAACTGCGGGTCTACCCCAACCGCGGCGACGGCACGCTCGCGACGTGGATCAAGATCGGCACCATGTCCACAGCCGCCCGGATCGTCGGCGTCGGGGACACCGACCACGACGGGCAGCCCGACCTCGTGGCCACCTACGACGACAAGCTGTACCGGTACAAGGGCACCAGCGGCGTCACGCCGGCCGTGGCCGCCCCGGTCCTCATCGGCACCGGTGGCTGGGGTCGGATGACCCTGACCGCTCCCGGCGACGCCGACAAGGACGGCCAGGTCGACCTGCTGGCCCGTGACACCACCGACGGCATCCTGCGCCACTACATGGGGCAGACCAACGGAACGTTCGCCAGCTGGACCGAGTACGGGGTCGGATACACCACGACCTTCCGTCCCCTGCTCGCCGGCGCCGCCGACGCCAACCTCGACGGCATCGCCGACATGTGGGCCACCGCAGGCGACGGCACCCTGAAGTTCTACAAGGGCGGGTCCTCGATCCACGGTCCGATCGACGGCCCGAGCGTCGAGGTCGGCTCCGGCGGCTGGCACACCATCAAGGCCATCAGCTGACCTGAGTGACGCCACCCGGGCGCCGTCGGGCAGATGGCGCAGGCGGGAACCGTGAAAGGCCTGAAGACGGGCGTGTCCGAGCCGAAGTGCTCCGGACACGCCCGTTCTCGACTCGCCGAAACGTCACCCCTCAGGAGGAGGGTGTCTGCCGGGCCTCCTGGGCCACGTCCTCGCCCAGCATCCGCTTCAGCAGGTCCCGCAGGAGGGTCCGCTCGACCTCGGTCAGTTCGCCGAGGGGCTCACGGGCGAAGTCCAGCGACTCGCGCAGCCGACGGGCGGTGTCCCGTCCCTCGTCGGTGGGGACGGCGAGCTTGACCCGGCGGTCGTCCGGGGCGGGCCTGCGCTCGACCAGGCCGCGGGCCTCCAGGCGGTCGACTATCCCGGTGATGTTGGAGGGCTCGCACTTCAGTTTCTGGGCGATCCTGCGCATCGGCAGTGGATCGAGGGAGAGCAGCCCGAGGACGCGGGCCTGCGCGCCGGTCAGCGAGTGCTGAGCGGCCGCCTGCTCGTACTCCTCGTAGTAGCGCGCCACGACCGTGCCGATCAGCTCGACGACTTCGAGGGTCAGGGGGTCCGTGCGTGAGGTGGCCATGGGCCTCATCCTACCCAGATACTTGACAACATGAAATATCAAGGCGCATGATTGTTTCAGTCAATGAACCTTTCGCGTTCTGAAGCTTTCCCTGGAGGTCGAGCTCATGTCCGTTCTTCCCACGTCCAGCCGTGAGTGGCACCTCGTCGCCCGGCCGCACGGCTGGCCCACCGCCGCCGACTTCGCCCTGCGTGAGACCCCGGTCACCGAGCCCGCCGAGGGCCGCGTCCTCGTGCGCAACCTCCACTTCTCCGTCGACCCGTACATGCGCGGCCGGATGAACGACGTGAAGTCGTACGTCCCGCCGTTCAAGCTCGACCACCCCATGGACGGCGGCGCGGTCGGCGAGGTCGTCGCGTCCAACGCGGAGGGCTTCGCGGTCGGCGACCACGTCCTGCACGGCCTCGGCTGGCGCGAGTACGCCGAGGTCCCGGCGCAGCACGCGACCAAGGTCGACCCGGCGCTCGCCCCCCTCTCCGCCTACCTCGGCGTGCTCGGCATGACCGGCCTCACGGCCTACGCGGGCCTCTTCGAGGTCGCCTCCTTCAAGGAGGGCGACGCCGTCTTCGTCTCCGGCGCGGCCGGGGCCGTCGGCAGCCAGGTCGGTCAGATGGCGCGGCTCAAGGGCGCCTCCCGGGTCATCGGCTCCGCCGGCTCCGACGAGAAGGTGAAGTTCCTCGTCGAGGAGCTCGGCTTCGACGCGGCCTTCAACTACAAGAACGGCCCGGTCAAGGACCAGCTCCGCGAGGCCGCCCCGGACGGCATCGACGTCTACTTCGACAACGTCGGCGGGGACCACCTCGAAGCCGCGATCTCCTCGCTCAACGTGCACGGCCGCGCCACCATCTGCGGCATGATCGCGCAGTACAACGACACGGAGCCGGTCGCGGGACCGCGCAACATGGCGATGATCATCGGCAAGCGGCTGCGCCTCCAGGGCGTCCTCGTCGGCGACCACTACGGCATGCAGAACGAGTTCGTCCAGGAGGTCGGCGGCTGGCTCGGCTCCGGCGAGCTGAAGCACCGCGAGACCTTCGTCGACGGCATCGAGAACGGCGTGGACGCCTTCCTCGGACTCCTGCGCGGAGACAACACCGGAAAGATGATCGTCTCGGTGAACCGCTAGTCTTCCCTCAGCCGTCGCGATCGTGGGCGCGAGTCGCGGCGAACTGACGAAGGAACGACCAGCATGTCCATCCAGCACTCCGACGTTCTCTACACCGCCGTCGCCACCGCCGAGAACGGCCGCGACGGCCGGGTCGCCACCGACGACGGTCAGATCGACGTCGTCGTCAACCCGCCCAAGGCCATGGGCGGCTCCGGCGCGGGCACCAACCCCGAGCAGCTCTTCGCGGCCGGCTACAGCGCCTGCTTCCAGGGCGCGCTGGGCGTCGTCGCCCGCAACGAGAACGCCGACGTGTCCGGCTCGACGGTCACCGCCGAGGTGGGCATCGGCAAGAACGACGACGGCTTCGGCATCATCGTCAAGATCTCGGCGACCATCCCGAACGTGGACGCCGAGACCGCCAAGAGCCTGATCGAGAAGGCCCACCAGGTCTGCCCGTACTCCAAGGCGACCCGCGGCAACATCACGGTCGAGCTCGCCGTCTGAGCTCCGGACCGGCACACTGAGTGAGGGCCGCACCCCGACCGACCGGGGTGCGGCCCTCACCGCGTTCGCGGCGACTGCGGCATCATGGCCCTGACCGGCGGACGGACGGGGGAGTCGAGTGTCGTCGCACAACGGGTCGGAGCGGGCCGACCACGAGCTGATCGGCGGGCGGTACCGCCTGGGGGAGCGGCTCGGCCAAGGCGGCATGGGAGTCGTCCGGCGGGCCACCGACGAACTCCTCGGGCGCGCCGTCGCCGTCAAGACGCTCAGCCTCGACACGGGCGCCGATCCGGCGGGGGCCCTGCGCGAGGCGCGGGCCGTCGCCCAGGTCCGCCATCCGCACGTCATCGTCGTCCACGACGTCGTCGAGCACGAGGGCCGGCCCGCCCTGGTCATGGAGCTGGTCGACGGCGGTTCGCTCGCCGACCGGCTCGCAGGACCCGGCGGGGTGCTGTCGCCCCGGGAGGCCGCCCGGCTCGGGGTCGACCTGCTCGACGCTCTCTCCGCCGCCCACGCCCACGGCGTGCTGCACCGGGACGTGAAACCGGCCAACGTCCTCCTGGAGAAGGGCACCGGCCGGGCCGTCCTGACCGACTTCGGCATCGCCAGCCTCCCCGGCGCCACGACGCTCAGCGGCACCGGCGTCTTCGTCGGAACCCCCGAGTACACCGCGCCGGAACGCATGGAGGGCGGGGACGCCGGACCGGCCTCCGACCTGTGGGCGCTCGGCGCGCTCCTGTGCGCGGCGGTGACGGGCGCGTCCCCCTTCCGCCGGGACTCGCTCGGCGCCGTCCTGCACGCGATCGTGTACGAGGAGGTCCGGCCGTCCGAGCGGCTCGGGCCGCTGGTGCCCGTCGTCCTCTGCCTCCTCGCACGCGACCCGCACCACCGCCTGGGCGCCGCCGAGGCCCGCCGGATGCTAGGGCGTGTTTCGAAAGTCCCGTCTGCCGGGCGGCGTCTGGCACGCACGCTCGCCGTGTTGTCGGGATCGTCCCGATACACCAGTATCGGGACGACCCTCCGCCTTGCGATCGCACGCACCAGACG
>NZ_JBSGTX010000091.1:0-29080 GCF_053607625.1 Streptomyces sp. NPDC055103 | reverse complement strand
GGCCCCCGGCCGGCCCCCCCCCCCCCTCCCCCCGGGCCCCCCCCGCCGCCCCCCCCCCGGGCGCGGGGCGCCGCCCCCCCCCCCCCCGCCCCCGTCCGCCGTTGTCGTGCTGTCGCGTCGACCCGTCAGGACCAGGCGGCGACGACGTACTCCACGCCGTACGGCGCGTCCTCGTGGAGGAGCCGGCCTTCGAGCCCCCTGCCCTCGGCGGCGCCCGCCAGGACCTGCCAGGGCGCGCGGCCGGCCGCCTTCAGCTCGTACGCGAGCTGCTCGTCCAGCGCGAGCAGCGCCGCCACGTCGGCCGTGCCCAGCGCATGGGCGGCCGCGGCGTCGAAGCCGGCCGCCCGCTCGTCCAGGTAGCCGGGCGCCTTGACGGTCCGGCAGGCGCTGCCGTCGCCCATCACGAGGAGCGCGACCCGGTCGGCGGAGGAGGCGAGTTCACGGCCGGCCGCGGCGCAGGCCCCGGCCGCTTCCCGTTCGTCCACGCCCCGGCCCTCGACGGGCGCGTCGGCCCAGTCGGCGCGGCCGAGCAGCCAGGCACCGACCGCGAGGCTCGCGGGCAGCGGACGGTCGCCGGCGGGCCCGTCGCCGAGGCGTACGGAGAGGTCGACCCCGAAACCGTCGAAGGAACCGGTCGAACCGGTCGGGAAGACGCCGGCGCCGCCCTCGCCGGCGGGCCCGACGACGTACAGCCGGTCGGGGCGCGAGGCGGCCAGCAGTCCGACGGCGTCGGCACAGGCGGTGCGCGCGGCGTCGAGCTCGGGGGCGGCGCCGGTCGCGATCTCGGGCAGGAGGAGCGGCGGGCAGGGGCAGACGGCTGCGGCGACAAGCATGATCCGCACCCTACTGCGCCGCCCCGCCGACATCCCCCGGACAGGCCCTGGGGCCCTGGTCAGTGCCCCGCGGGGGCCCGTGACGGCGGGCCTTGGTCAGTGACCCCGCGATGCCCTGTCACGGTGGTCCCGGGTCAGTGGCCGCGCGGTGACCCGTCACGGCGGTCCCTGGTCAGTGGCCCCGCGGTGACCCGTGACGGCCCGTGGCGGTCAGTGGCTGCCGCAGGCCGGCGCGTCGGCGACCGGGAGCGGTTCCGGGACGCCGATCTTCGGGAGGCCGAGCAGCACGCCCGCGGGCTTCGCGGCGGCCTCCGTGGTGCGCTTCTCCCAGGCGTCGCCGGCGCGCGTGCGGCGTACCGACGTCGTCGGGCCCTCGGCGAGCAGGTGGTGCGGGGCGGCGTAGGTGATCTCGACGGTCACGACGTCACCCGGCCGGACGTCCTGCTCCGGCTTGGTGAAGTGGACGAGCCGGTTGTCGGGGGCGCGGCCGGAGAGGCGGTGCGTGGCGCCGTCCTTGCGGCCCTCGCCCTCGGCGACCATGACCTCCAGGGTGCGGCCGACCTGCTTCTTGTTCTCCTCCCAGGAGATCTCCTCCTGGAGCGCGACGAGGCGCATGTAGCGCTCCTGCACGACGTCCTTGGGGATCTGGTCGTCCATCTCGGCGGCCGGGGTGCCGGGGCGCTTGGAGTACTGGAAGGTGAAGGCGTTCGCGAAGCGGGCCTCGCGGACGGCGTGCATCGTCTGCTCGAAGTCCTCCTCGGTCTCGCCGGGGAAGCCCACGATGATGTCGGTGGAGATGGCGGCGTGCGGGATGGCCTCGCGGACCTTCTCGATGATCCCGAGGAAACGCTCCTGCCGGTACGAGCGGCGCATCGCCCGGAGGATCGAGTCCGAGCCGGACTGCATCGGCATGTGCAGCTGCGGCATCACGTTCGGGGTCTCGGCCATGGCCGCGATCACGTCGTCGGTGAAGTCGCGGGGGTGCGGGGAGGTGAAGCGGACCCGCTCCAGGCCCTCGATCTGCCCGCAGGCCCGCAGCAGCTTGGAGAAGGCCTCGCGGTCGCCCAGGTCGGAGCCGTAGGCGTTGACGTTCTGGCCGAGCAGGGTGATCTCGGAGACGCCCTCGGCGACCAGGGCCTCGATCTCGGCGAGGATGTCGCCGGGACGGCGGTCCTCCTCCTTGCCGCGCAGCGCCGGGACGATGCAGAAGGTGCAGGTGTTGTTGCAGCCGACGGAGATCGAGACCCAGGCGGCGTAGGCGGACTCGCGCCGGGTCGGCAGCGTGGAGGGGAAGGCCTCCAGGGACTCGGCGATCTCGATCTGCGCCTCCTCCTGGATGCGGGCGCGCTCCAGGAGCACCGGCAGCTTGCCGATGTTGTGGGTGCCGAAGACCACGTCGACCCAGGGGGCCTTCTTGACGATGGTGTCGCGGTCCTTCTGAGCGAGGCAGCCGCCGACGGCGATCTGCATGCCGGGGCGGGTGGTCTTCATCGGGGCGAGCCGGCCGAGGTTGCCGTACAGCTTGTTGTCGGCGTTCTCGCGCACCGCGCAGGTGTTGAAGACCACGACGTCGGCGTCGCCGTCGGATCCGCCGGGGGCCCTGACGTAGCCCGCCTCTTCCAGCAGACCGGAGAGCCGCTCGGAGTCGTGCACGTTCATCTGGCACCCGTAGGTGCGAATCTCGTAGGTCTTGGATCCTTCAACGCTCACTGCGGGACTCCGGTCGCTGCTACTGGTCATTGGGACAAGGGTAGGCGGTCCGGGGAGTGCCTCCGCTGGTTCCCGACGAGCGTTCGCACAGGGGCGCGTTCATTCGAACATCACCGTGATAGAAATGAGTCATGGGTGTCGCCAATCGTCTGGACCTGACCCTGCGATTGGTGCAGGGCTCCGACCGGGTTTCCGTGTCGGAGCTCTCCCATCGACTGGGCGTATCGGAGATGACCGTGCGCAGGGACCTCGACGCGCTGGAGCGTCAGGGACTCGTGCGGCGCGTGCACGGCGGCGCCGTCGCCACCCGCGTACGGGAGGAACAGGCCGGCTTCTCGGCCCGGGAGCCGTGGCAGGCCGCCACCAAGGACCGGCTGGGCGCGGCCGCGGCCGCGCTGGTGAAGCCGGGGTCGCGCGTCCTCCTGGACGCGGGGACCACGACCGTGCACGTCGCCGAGCACCTCGCCGCCCGCGGTCCGCTGACGGTCGCCGTGCTGAGCGTCCAGGCGGCGGTGGTCCTGGCCGACCGGCCGGGAATCGACCTTCTGGTCGTCGGCGGGCGCTCCCGTCCCGGTGAGCGCTCCCTCGTCGGCCCGCTCGCCCTGCGCACGCTGGAGTCGCTGGCCTTCGACTGCTTCCTGATGTCCATCGGCGGGGTGCACGCCGAGCACGGCTGGTCGGAGTTCTCCCTGGACGACGCGGCCGTCAAGCAGGCCGGGCTCGCGAGGTCCGACCGGACGGTCGCGGTGGCGGACGCCACCAAGCTCGGCGTACGGGCGTTCAGCCGGGTCGCCCCGCTCGACGCGGCGCACCACTTCGTCACCGACCTGGCCGCCGGGGACGCCGACACGCACCCCGGTGGCCCGCAGACGCTGGACGCGCTGCGGGACGCGGGCGTCGACGTCCGGCTGACCTGAAAGCGCGCACCGCGCCCGTACCGCGCCCACGCCGTACCGCGGCCGCACCGCGCCCGCGCCCCCGCACGCGCCCGCACTCGTACCCGTAGATGTGCCAGTACCGAGGAGTGATCCGCCCGTGACCACCGTTCCCCGCCCGCTGATGATCCTCGTCGCCGGCCCCTACCGCTCGGGCACGGGCGACGACCCCCTCAAGCTCGAAGCCCATGTCCGCGCCATGAACGAGACCGCTCTCGTCCTCTTCCGCGCCGGGCACCTGCCCGTCACCGGCGAGGCCCTCGCCCTGCCGCTCCTGGAGACCGCCGGCAGCGCCCGGACCGGCGACGCGCTCTTCTAGGAGATCTTCCACCCGGTCGCCGAGCGGCTGCTCTCCCGCTGCGACGCGGTCCTGCGGATCGGCGGGCCCTCGGAGGGAGCGGACATGATGGTCGCCCAGGCGCGCGAGCAGGGCAAGGACGTCTACCACTCCCTCGACGCCGTCCCGGCCGTCATACCGGCCGTCGTACCGACAGCCGCTCCGACCGTCACCCCGGGTGCCGCCCGATGACCGCCGGCGTCGACACCCCCGACCGCCGCGGCCGCACCGGCCTTGACCGGCAGGGCCGCGACCTGACCGGCAACCCGCGCGTCCGGATCCGTGACGTGGAGGTGCTCTCCTGCGACTGGTACGTCCTGCGCAAGACCACCTTCGACTACCGGCACAGCGACGGGCACTGGAGCCGCGAGCAGCGCGAGACCCACGACCGCGGCGACGGCGCGACCGTCCTGCTCCACAACACCGAACGCCGTACGGTGCTGCTGACCCGTCAGTTCCGGCTCCCCGCCTACGTCAACGGGCACCCTGACGGCATGCTCCTCGAAACCCCCGCCGGTCTCCTGGACGACGACAGCCCGGAGGACGCGATCCGGCGCGAGGCCGCCGAGGAGACGGGACACACGATCGGGGCCGCCGAGCACGTCTTCGACGTCTACATGAGTCCCGGCTCGGTCACCGAACGGCTGCACTTCTTCGCCGCCCCCTACGACACCGCGGACTTCTCCGGCGGTGGCGGCGGCATCGCCGCCGAGGGCGAGGACATCACGACCGTGGAGCTCCCCTTCGCGGAGGCGCTCGCCATGGTCCGCGACGGCCGGATCGCCGACGCCAAGACCATCATGCTGCTCCAGTGGGCGGCGCTCGACGGACCGTTCCGGCCCGCGTAGCCACCCTGCGGTTTTCCGCAGGAAGCCGGACGGTAAGCCCCATACCGGAGCTGAGCTGGGATTTCTAGGTTGGAGACGTGCCGGGGAGATCGCCCCGGCGCCTCCCTCGCCGCTTGGAGACCCCGTCATGCCTTTCGCCCACCAGCCGCTTCTGGCCCAGGCCGCCCAGGAACCCGCCGACGGTGTCGCCGGGTGGGCCGCCGGCCTCGTCGAGACGATGGGCGGGCCCGGGGCCGGGCTCGCCATCGCGCTGGAGAACCTGTTCCCGCCGCTGCCCAGCGAGGTGATCCTCCCGCTGACCGGCTTCGCCGCCGGGCAGGGGGTGATCAGCCTGGCCTCGGCGCTGTTCTGGACGACCCTGGGCTCGGTCGTCGGGGCCGTGGCCCTCTACTGGATCGGCGCGCTCTTCGGGCGGCGGCGCATGCACGCGCTCTGGGGGCGGCTCCCGCTCGTGAAGGTCTCCGACCTGGAGCGCACCGAGGCGTGGTTCGCGCGGCACGGCACCAAGGCGGTGCTCCTGGGGCGGATGGTGCCGATCTTCCGCAGTCTGATCTCCGTGCCGGCCGGCGTCGAGCGGATGCCCATGCCCGTCTTCCTCCTCCTCACGACGGTCGGCAGCCTCGTGTGGAACAGCGTGCTCGTGATGGCCGGTTACTGGCTCGGGGACCGCTGGGACCTGGTCGAGGGGTACGTCGGCGTGCTGTCCAAGGCCGTCCTGGTACTGGCGCTCGTCGCCCTGGCCGCGTACCTGGCCGTACGGCTCCGGGGGCGCGGGCGCGCCCAGCACCGCCGCACGTCGTGACCGGGCCGCCTCCGCGCCCCACGACCGCCAGCGGGCACGGGCACGGACCGTCCGGGCGATCTTGTACGCGGCAGGGGCCGCCACTAGCCTCGGAAACCGTGCGAGGGGACGAGCGGATGAACGAGCCGGGGGCCGCGGTGCCGGGACCGGCGGCGCGCCGCCTGGCCGGGTCACTCCTCGGCTGCCCGACCGCCCTGCTGGGTGTCCTGTTCTTCCTGGTCTCCGGGGCCGCCCTCGGCCCCTTCCTGCTGTGGCCCCGGACCCGGCCACGGGCCCGTGAGGTCCTGACGGCCGGTGCGCGGCGCCTCGCGGCGCTCGAACGCAGCCGCCGCTCCGCCTTCTTCGGGGACCGTTTCCCCGGCCCGTACGCGGTCTCCGACCGGCGGCTCCTGCGCTATCTCGCGTCCCGCGCCTGGACCGGCACGGTGTACGGGATCGTCCTGGGGCTCCTCGTCTTCGGCGCAGTCCTGGCCGGTCTGCTCGTCGGAGGCGTCGTGCGCGGCACGCTCGGCTGGGCGGAGCTGTTCGCGCAACTGCTCCTCGGCGGCGTGCTCCTCTTCCTCGACGTCCAGGGCCTGTACGCGCTGGCCACCCTGGACGCCCGGCTCGCCCGCGCCTGCTTCGGGCCCTCCGAGAGCGAGCTGCTGCGGCGCCGGATCGACGAACTCGCGGTCAGCCGGGCCGCCGTCGTGCAGGCCGTGGACGCCGAGCGGCGGCGCATCGAGCGCGATCTCCACGACGGTGTGCAGCAGCGGCTCGTGGCGCTCGCCATGCTGCTCGGCCGGGCGCGCCGGAGCCGGGACCGCGACCCCGAGCGGGCGGAGGCGCTGCTGCTCCAGGCGCACCGGGAGGCCGGGGACGTGCTGGCCGAACTACGGGACGTGGCCTGGCGGGTGTACCCCTCAGCGCTGGACAGCCTGGGGCTCGAAGAGGCGCTGGGCGGGGTGGCGCAGCGGTGCTCGGTCCCCCTGCGGATCCGGTTCGAGGTGGCCGGTCCGCTGCCCCGGCCCGTGGAGACGGCCGCCTACTTCGTCGTCTCCGAGGCCGTCACGAACGCCGCCAAGCACGCCTCGGCCTCCGCCGTCTCCGTCCACGTCTCGCTCGGCGGCTCGCCCGGCGGCCCGCTGCTCACTCTGCGGATCGAGGACGACGGGCGAGGCGGGGCCGACCCGGCCGGCAGCGGGCTGACCGGCCTGCGCAGCCGGGTCGCCGCGCTCGACGGCGTCCTGCGTGTCGACAGCCCCCTCGGGGGACCCACCACTCTTGTCGCGGAGCTGCCGTGCGCGTGATCCTGGCCGAGGACTCGACCCTTCTGAGAGAGGGGCTCGTCCGGCTGCTCACCGAGGAGGGTCACGAGGTCGTGGCCGCGCTCGGCGACGCCGTGACGCTGGTCGCGGAGGTCGGGTCCCTGCGGCCTGACGTCGCGGTCGTCGACATCCGCATGCCGCCGACGCACACCGACGAGGGGCTCAGGGCCGCCGTGGAGATCCGCGAGAGGTGGCCGGAGACGGGTGTCCTCGTCCTCTCGCAGCACGTCGAGCGGAGTTACGCGGCCCGGCTGCTCGCCGCCGGGGCCGAGCGGGTCGGCTATCTGCTCAAGGACCGGGTGGCGCAGGTCGAGGAGTTCCTCGACGCGCTTGAGCGGGTCCACGAGGGCGGGGCGGCGATCGACCCGGAGGTCGTACGGCAGCTGGTCGTCCGCACCACGCACGGCGATCCGCTGGCGCGGCTGACCCCGCGCGAGCGTGAGGTCCTCGAAGTGCTGGCCCAGGGATACACGAACGCCGCCATCGCGCGGCAACTGCACCTGTCCCTCAGCGCGGTGGAGAAGTACCTCAACGCCGTCTTCGACAAGCTGGAGCTGCGCAGGGCCGACGGCTACAGCCGCCGCATCCTGGCCGTGCTGCGCTATCTGGAGTCCTGACCGCAACCGGGCCACGACGGGCAGGATCAGCGCCGAGAGGGTGGTGGAGAAGCCGGCCACCGCCACCTCGCCGCGCTCGCCGCTCCGGTGCTCGGCGAGCTCCGCCCGCATCCGCTCGACCTGGGTGAAGACGGCATCGGCGTGCCGGAGCATGATCCGCGCCTCCCCGGCGAGCCGCAGTCTGCACCCGGAGGGTTCGGTGAGGGGGACTCCCAACTCCCGCGCCAGGGCGCCGATCTGCTGCGAGGCGGCCTGCGGGGTGAGGTGGAGCGCCCAGGCGGCCGCGCTGACGGTGCCGCGCTCGCTGAGCTCCCTCAGCACCCTCAGCTTCCGCAGATCCGGATCGGCAACGCCCCGCGCCCCCTCCGTCGCCCCGCGCGCTTCGCGTCATCGTGCGCAGCCGGCCTCCGTGTCGCTCCGTGGGGATCCGCGCCTATCCGTACCGATCCGGGCTGATCCGGGCCGATCCGGGCTGATCCGGGCTGATCCGTCGCGTACGGAGCAGGCCACAAGGTCAGTCCAGCGGCGCGCTCCCGTGCGCGGTCCGCACCCCGGGAGCCGTCGGCGCGGGCGCCCTGAGGAGGCCCTTGTCGCTGGAGCTCGCGGGGGCGTCCACGCCGACCGGCGTGGTGGTCATGGGCCGGGCGGCGGCACAACGCCGCTTCTCCGCCTCGGACATGGGCCCGGTGCGCTGAAGCAGCCGGTCGGGTACAGCCCGGGAGGGGCCGTCGATCACGGCGTGCAGCCGGTAGTCGTCCTTCTTGCTGACGAGCCAGCCCTCGACCCGCTCGCGGCTCGGCTGGAGCTCGACCCAACTGACCTCGCCGGGCTGGATCCTCTCCACGACGGTCCGCTCGTCGCCGCTGAACCACTGCCAGGCCCGCCGCCAGGTCCGCTCGTGGGCGAGGGCGAACTGGGTGGCCATGGGCCGCTCCTTGGCGCGCTTCTGGTCCTCCTCCCGCACGCCCGAAGTGGGCAGCTTCGCCACGTCGTTGAGCGGCAGGCCCGCAGCGGCGTAGGTCTGGGCGACGCTGTCGTGCCCGCGCTCCGAGAACGAGAGGAGCCGGGAGTGCTCCAGGGTGTTGCGGGTGCAGTTGACGAACGCCTCGCCGACGACCCGCGCCCGGTCGTAGTAGCGGAAGGAGGCGCGGGTGTCGGGCCGGAAGGTGCAGGCGTTCTCGCCGTTGCAGGCGGCGGCCGCGTTGCGGAGGGTGCTCTCGCGTTCGTTGCCCTTGTACGCCTCGGAGGTGCCGAGTGTCGTCTTGTCGACGGTCTTGTCGACGACCGGCGGCACCTCGACCGCCCGGACGCGGGCGATCATCGGTGAACAGGTCACGTGGGTACGGGAGTCGGTGACCCGGGCAGCGGCTCGTTCTCGCCGGCGGTGAACTCGTAGGCGCGCCCGGTCCACCGGCCGGTGCCGGGCTTGCCCTTCGTGCGGTCGGGGTCTCCGGCGGTGGTGACCTCGCGAACCGGGCCGCCGGAGCCGGTGACCGTGTACGGCTGGCCGTCGACGACCTGTTCGCCGGTGCACTCCTTTGGTCCCGCAGTACTCCAGGACGTCGGCGATCCTCGTCGGCCGGCCGTCGGCGGTGACGGCGCGGGCGACGGGGGCGGTGGGGGTCTCGCCGGGCGCCTCCTCGGCGGCGGCGGGCGGGGTGAGCAGCGCGAGGGGGGCGGTGAGGCCGAGAGCCAGGGCGGACAGACGGGCGCGGGGACGGCGCGGAGACATGACGGGGGGACCCTTCGGGGGAGGGAGCGGGACGGAGAGTTCAGGAGCCGAGCAGGGAGCAGAGCTGCGAGGCCGGGAAAGGGGGACTGTCCCGGCTCGCTCGACCCCCGCGGGAGGGAGGCGGGGAAGGCGGCGCAGGTGGACTCGACGGCCTGGGCGGCGTTGTCGGCGGGCTCCGGCTTGTTCGTGGTGATGGTGGTGTTCATCTCTCCTTGAAGCCGTCCTCCTCCCGGCCGCCCTTGCCGGCCAGCTTCTCCATGCAGGAGCTGGAGCCGGGCGCGCACTCCTTGAGGTCCTTGCCGACCTTCTCGATCTCCTTGTCGGCCTTCCCGGCCGCCTCCTGGGTCTTCTTCTGCTGCTCCTGGATCTTCTTCGCCTCCGCGGCGTTGTTCTCCTTGTCCTGGCAGGCCTGGTCCTCCGGCCGGCACTCGGCGGCGTGGGCGGCCGAGGTCAGGGCGGGGGCCAGGGTGAGGGCGAGGGAGGCGGCGAGGAGGGCGGCACCCAACCTCGCGCGACGCGGCGATGCCTTCATCGCGGGCATGAGAACTCCCTTGGGACAGGGGTGAGTTGATGCGCTCGGAACGGGACGCCAGGGGCGGGCAGGGGACTGCCCTCAAGATCACCGAGCGCTTTTCGACGCTAACCGTCAGGGCCTCCGCGCCACGGCAGGACACACGGTGCGGCGCGCCCGCCGGGGCCCGCTCACCGCTTCGGCGGAGCGCACTCGGGACCCCTTGGAGGGGGTGGCGGCGAGGAGTTCGAGGGCCGCGGCCCCAGCCCGTCGGTCCACCCGTTCGTAGGGAATCCGGGGTGGACGCGAGAGGGCGGGCGGCCGTACGCGACCGGGCCGCTCACTCCGCCGGGCGCCGCCGTTCGGCGGCCCGCCGGAGGCGCCCGCCGGCGCTCCTCGCGGGCACGCGTCGCGGGTGAGTGCGCCCCCGGGACAGGGCGCCGAACGGGCGTCCGTCAGAAGGGTGTCTCGGCGGTTCCCGCTCGCCGTGGTGATCATTCTCGGTCAGTCTGCTCATGTGCCCGACGGCCCGTCCCGGTCGTCGCACCGGCCGTGGGCGTCCCATGCCCAAGGGCCCGGCACCCCGTGTTCGCATGACCCGCGCCCGGCCCCCGTAAGCCTCCGCCCTCCCCCGCGGACGCGGACGGCACCCGCCGGACGCCGCGCTCCCGTATGTCCCCGTCGAAGGAGAGCAGAGCCATGTCCCGTTCACGACGCGAACCCGCACGCACCCCGCTGCGCGCGCCCCGCTCCGTACCCTTCCCGCTACGCGGCCGGCCGCTCGCCGCGGCCGTCCTCACGGTGGCCGCCGCCCTCACCGCCGTACCGGCCCTGGCCCCGGCCGCGACCGCGTCCGCCAACGAAGGGAATCCGACCGTACTGAGCTGGGGCGCGGGCCGCACCGGCCAGCTCGGCAACGGCACCCTGAGCGACAGCCTCAGCCCGGCCTCGGTCACCAGTCTCTTCCGCGGCGACGTCGACCAGATGTCGGCCGGCGGCACCTCGTCCGCCGATTCCTTCGCCCTCGCCCGTACGGACAAGACGGTCAAGTCCTGGGGCCACAACTCCTCCGGCCAGCTCGGCAACGGCGGCAACACCAACCAGACCGTGCCCACCACCGTCCCGCGCCTGAACAACATCAAGGACGTCGCGGCCGGCGGGCAGCACGCCCTCGCCCTGGACACCAGCGGCCAGGTCTACTCCTGGGGCGACAACGCCTACGGCCAGCTCGGCAACAACCGCACCGGCGACAGCCGCACCGTCCCCGACCGCGTCCAGGGCATGCCCAAGGTGAAGCAGATCTCGGCCGGCTGCGACTTCAGCCTGGCCCTCCTGGAGAACGGCAAGGTGTACGCCTGGGGCCGCGGTATCCACGGCCAGCTCGGCACCGGCAACCGCGCCACCAGCTCCGTACCCCGGCAGGTCACGGGTCTGGAGAACATCGTGGAGATCGACGCCGGCTGCCACCACGCCCTCGCGCTGACCTCCGACGACACGGTCAAGTCCTGGGGCTACAACCTCTACGGCCAGCTCGGGAACTCCTCCACGAAGTCCTCGACCGTCCCCGTCGACGTCGACTGGGTGGAGGGCGTCTCCGACATCGAGGCGGGCGCCCACCACAACTACGTGAAGACGAGCGACAGCCACGTCTGGGGCTGGGGGAACAACCAGTACGGCCAGCTCCTGGAGGCCGACGAGGCCTTCGACAGCAACGTCTCCCGCACCAACCGCACCGCCCCCGTCGAGATCCCGCGCCTGGAAGGCGCCCAGCACCTCACGGCGGGCGCCCGGCACGGCGTCGCGGTCACCGCGGACGACGTCTTCACCTGGGGGCACAACGGCGAGGGCCAGCTCGGCAACGGCACGACGGTCTCGCGGTACGAGTCGGTGAAGATCCTCAACCAGGGCTCGGCGATCAAGGCGGTGGCCGTCTCCCTGGGCGGCAACACGACGTACGCGTACTGAGCGGGGGCGTGCTCCCATGACGTACGCCCGCGTGCGCGGCGTCTCCGCGCTCCTCTCCCTCGCGGCGCTCGCCTTGCCCCCCACCGAAGCGACCGTCGCCACCGAACCCCGGGACCGCCGGGTACGGGCCTGGGGCGAGAACGCGGCCGGCCAGCTAGGCAACGGCACCACGACCTCGCAGAGCTTCCCCGCCACCGTCGCCGGTCTCTCCGGCGTGAGCGAGGTCTCCGCCGGCCTCAACCACGTCCTCGCGGTCAAGGGCGGCCGGGTCCACGCATGGGGCAGCAACGCCTCGAAGCAGCTGGGCACGGGCCAGGACACCACCAACCCGTACAAGACCCCGATCCCCGTGCAGAGCCTGGGCAAGGTGAAGGACGTCGGCGCCGGCTGCGACTTCAGCGTCGCGCTGCGGCAGGACGGCACGGTCTGGACCTGGGGCTCCTTCGCCAACGGACGCCTCGGCACCGGCAGCACCGCCAACCGCGAGACCCCGCAGAAGGTCCCCGACGTCGAGAACGTCGAAGCCATCGCGGTGGGCTGCGACCACGTCCTCGCGCTGACCGCCGACAACACGATCAAGGCCTGGGGCAAGAACACCGAGGGCCAGGTCGGCAACGACTCCGTCACCGACGCGCCCAAGCCCGTCGACGTCGCCTACCTCGACGCGGTGGCGAGGATCTTCGCCACCTCGTCCTCCTCCTTCGCCGTCCTCGACGACGGCAGCGTCGCCGGCTGGGGCAAGAACACCGCCCGGCAGCTGGGCGACGGCACGAACGCCAACCGCACCACCCCGGTCGTCCTCGACGGCCTCAAGGGCGTGCAGGACATCGCGGGCGGCGCCGACTTCACACTGGCCGCGCTGGACGACGGCTCGGTGATCGGCTGGGGCGCCAACGCGGTCGCGCAGCTGGGCGACGGCTCGACGACCACGCCCGCGAGTCCCCCCGGGGCCACCGTCACCCTCCCTCCGGGCAGCGGCATCACCCATGTCGCCACGACGAGGACGGGCAAGTCGGGATTCGCGTACTGACGCAGCCGAGGACACCGGACCATACCGGCTGATATCGGTGTGACCGGGTGACACCGGACGGCGTCGCCCAAGAACGGGTGACATCGGATGGTGCCGGATAAGACCAGGTGACATCGGGTGACACCTCGCGCGGGGGCCCTCGCCGGCCCCCGCGCGAATGCCTCACACCGGCCGTCCCTGGCCAGCGACGGCGGTGAGCTGGCAGGATCGCCCCCATGCCCGCCGCCCTCTCCCGTGCCGCCCGCCGCCGCCTCCTGGCGCTCTCGGCCGCGCTGCTCACGGTGTGCGGGGTGCTCGTGTGGTGGCTGGTTCCCTTCGGCTCCCCCGTCCCGAGCGGCTCGGTCACCTTCAGTACGGGTGTGCCCACCGGCGTCTACCAGAAATACGGAGGGCTTCTCAAGCAGGCCCTCGCCGAGGACCTCCCCGAGGTGTCGATAACGCTCACGGACAGCGAGGGCTCCCAGCAGAACCTGGCCCGCGTGGCCTCGGGCGAGGCGGACTTCACCATCGCGACGGCCGACGCGGTCGCCCAGTACCAGCGGGAGCGCAAGCCGGGCTTCGAGCGGCTGCGCGGCTGCGCGCGGCTGTACGACGACTACGTCCAGCTGGTCGTCCGCAAGGACTCGGCGATCCGGACGGTGCGGGATCTGCGCGGGCTGCGGGTCGGGGTCGGCCAGGACGGGTCCGGCGTGCGGCTGATCGCCGACCGGGTCCTCGCGGCGGCCGGCCTCACGCCCGTACGGGACGTCGAAGCGGTCGCGGCGGGCATCGACACGATGCCGGGGCACCTGGAGAGCGGCGACCTCGACGCCTTCTTCTGGTCGGGCGGACTGCCCACCCTGGCCGTGCAGAGCCTCTCCGAGCGCTTCGAGGTGCGGCTGATCCCGCTGGACGCGGCCCTGGTCGACCGGCTGCACGACGTCGGCGGGTCGACCCGGCACTACCGGTCGGCGGTGATCCCGGCCGACTCGTACGCGAAGGCGCAGGCAGGCCGGCCGGTCGAGACGCTGGCCGTGGCGAACCTCCTGGTCACGACGGTGGAGACCGACACGGACCTGGTGGAGGGGTTCACCCGTACGGTGATCAGGAGCCGGGACCGGATCGGCAGCCAGGTCCACCCGGCCCAGCTGGTGGACCTGCGGACCGCCGTCTACACGGAGCCCCTGCCCCTCCACGAGGGCGCCCGCCGCTACTACCGCTCGGTGAAGCCCTGACCTTCGGGCCCGGCACCGCCGCGGTCGGCGGTGGTCCCGTCCTGCCGTGAGCGGTGGTTGTGCCCTGGGCGCTGGTTGCGCCGTCGGTGCTGGTCCCGCCGTGAGCGCTACCGCGCGGTGAGGCCGCCCTGCCCGCGCCGATCCGACGGTGCGTGCCGGGGGACGGTGACCGTGACCCGCAGGCCGTGCGGCTCGTTCGGGGCGAACGTGATGCCGCCGCCGCCCGCCGTCAGCAGGACGCGCGTGATGGAGAGGCCGAGCCCCGACCCCTTGATGTTCTGGTGCCGGCCCGAGCGCCAGAAGCGGTCGCCGACACGGCCGAGCTCTTCCTCCGTGAGGCCGGGCCCCTGGTCGGCCACGACGACGTCCACGCTCTCCCCGCCCGGGGGCACCGAGACGGTGACCATGACCTCCTCCCCCGGCGGGGTGAACTTCAGCGCGTTGTCGATCACCGCGTCCAGCGCGCTGGAGAGGGCCACCGGATCCGCCCACCCCGTCACCGCCCCGCACTCCCCGGTCAGCAGGACGCCCTTGTCGTCGGCGACCGGCCGCCAGGACGCGATCCGCTCCGCCGCGAGGGCTCCGACGTCCGTGAGCCGCAGTTCGGCCGCCATGTGCTCGGCGAGCGCCAGGTCGAGGAGGTCGTCGAGGACCTGCGTGAGGCGCTTGCCCTCGGTCCGTACGGAGGCGATCTCCTCGTTGTCCTCGGGGAGTTCCATGGCGAGGAGCTCGATCCGCAGCAGCAGCGCGGCCAGCGGGTTGCGCAACTGGTGGGAGGCGTCTGCGACGAAGGCCCGCTGCTGTTCGAGCGCGTCCTCGACGTTGTCGGCCATCTCGTTGAACGACTGGGCCAGACGCCGCAGTTCGGGCGGCCCGCCGGTCGGGGCGACCCGGGAGTTCATCCGTCCGGTCGCGATGTCGTGGGTGACGGAGTCGAGGACGCGGACCGGCCGCAGGACCCAGCCGGTGAGCCGGAAGGCGGCGCCGACCGCGACCAGCATCGCCGCCGCCTCGCCCGCGAAGATCAGCAGCCAGCCGCGCAGGATGCGGGAACGGAGCTGTCCGGTGGGCGAGTCGGTGACGACGACGGCGACGACGTCGCCGTCGCGGACGACCGGCGAGGCGACGGTGAGCCGCGCCTGGTCCTGCCAGGGCCAGACCTGCGGCGGGTCGTGGCTGCGGCGCCCGAGCAGCGCCTCCTTGAAGGCGCGCCTGCCCTCGCCCTCGTACGGGACGATCCAGTCCTCGGGGGCGGCCGCCATGGAGCGGTTGTCGCGGTAGAAGATGCCGGCGCGGATGCCGTACACGTCGTGATAGCTGGCGAGTTCGCCCTTGAGGGTGGTGCGCCGCTCGTCGGTGCCGGGGCTGCTCTCGCTGACGAACTGGGCGAGGGCGGCGAACCGCGCGCCGTCGTCGAGCCGGTCGACGACGACCCGCTGCTGCTCTGAGGCGGCGAGGCTGGCGGCGAGTGGGAAGCCGAGGGCGAGCAGGACCCCGGCCATCAGGATGATGAGCAGGGGGAGGAGTCTCGTGCGCACGGGTGGACCGGCCGGGGGTTACGCGGCGGGGGCGACCAGGCGGTAGCCGACGCCCCGCACGGTCTCGATCAGGGCGGGCATCCGCAGCTTGGAGCGCAGGGAGGCGACGTGCACCTCGAGGGTGCGGCCGGTCCCCTCCCAACTGGTGCGCCAGACCTCGCTGATGATCTGTTCGCGGCGGAAGACGACCCCGGGGCGCTGGGCGAGGAGCGCGAGCAGGTCGAACTCCTTGCGGGTCAGGGGGACGGCCTCGCCGTCGACGCTGACGCGCCGGGTGGGCAGCTCGATGGTGACGGAGCCGAGCCGCAGCAGGTTTCCCTCGGCGGATCCGGAGGCGCCGGCGGTCTCCTCGGCTCCGGCGTTGCGCCGGCTGACGGCATGGATCCGGGCGAGGAGTTCACCGGTGTCGTAGGGCTTGACGACGTAGTCGTCGGCGCCGAGATTGAGGCCGTGGATCCGGGAGCGTACGTCGCCGCGGGCCGTCACCATGATCACCGGGGTGGCGGTGAGCTTCCGGATGCGGCCGCAGACCTGGTAGCCGTCCTGGTCGGGGAGGCCGAGGTCGAGCAGGATCACCCCGTACGAGGGTCGCTCGCCCTGCGCCGTGGGCAGGACGGCCTGGAGCGCCTCCTCGCCGTTGCGGGCGTGGGTGACGGTGAATCCGTGCCGGGCCAGGATGGCGGAGAGGGCGGCGGCGACGTGGTCGTCGTCCTCCACGAGCAGCAGTCGCATGCGTACCTCCTCCGTGGTGATGTGCTGATGACGGCTCTCTGTGTACCAGGTGGTACCAGGGCATGAACGCCGATCACCGGCGTCGCAGTCAAGTCTCCCCCTGTTACGCCGACGTTTCTGTTATCCACCCGGTACGCCCGGGGCGTCGGCTTCACGCGATGTGTCCGCTTGCGACCGGATCGTTATCCTCAATTTCCGCTCAGATCTGATGACGGTCGTCTCATCGGGTCTCTAGTGTCCTCCCCAACCGAGCAGGACGGAGCAAGAGGCCCATGAGCGGAGTGTCAGTGTCCAAGGGTCCCGAGGACGCCCCGCGCAGCGCGGACGATCTGGTCGTCCTGTCCGAGGTCAACAAGCACTTCGGCGCGTTGCACGTCCTCCAGGACATCGACCTGACGATCACCCGCGGCGAAGTCGTGGTCGTCATCGGGCCTTCCGGGTCCGGCAAGTCGACGCTGTGCCGAACGATCAACCGACTGGAGAGCATCGACTCCGGCACCATCACCATCGACGGCAAGCCGCTGCCCGCGGAGGGCAAGGAGCTCGCCCGGCTGCGTTCCGATGTCGGCATGGTCTTCCAGTCGTTCAACCTCTTCGCGCACAAGACGGTGCTCGAGAACGTGATGCTGGGCCAGATCAAGGTCCGCAAGACGGAGAAGAAGGCCGCGGAGGCCAAGGCGCGTGCCCTGCTCGACCGGGTCGGGGTGGGCACCCAGGCGGACAAGTACCCGGCGCAGCTCTCCGGTGGTCAGCAGCAGCGCGTGGCGATCGCCCGCGCGCTCGCGATGGGCCCGAAGGTCATGCTGTTCGACGAGCCGACCTCCGCGCTGGACCCCGAGATGATCAACGAGGTCCTGGAGGTCATGCAGCAACTGGCCCAGGAGGGGATGACGATGGTCGTCGTCACCCACGAGATGGGCTTCGCCCGCTCCGCGGCCAACCGGGTCGTCTTCATGGCCGACGGACGCATCGTCGAGCAGGCGTCGCCCGAGGAGTTCTTCAGCAACCCGCGCAGTGACCGGGCCAAGGACTTCCTCTCCAAGATCCTTCACCACTGAGCGAGTTCGGACCTATTCTTCCCAACTCACGCCTACTCAAGGGACCTTCCACCATGAAGCTTCGCAGCATCTCCGCCGCCGCCGCGGCCGCCGTCGTCCTCGCCCTGACCGCCACCGCCTGTGGCACCGGTTCCGACTCCGGCAGCAACGGCGACAAGATCAACGTCGGGATCAAGTTCGACCAGCCGGGTCTCGGCCTGAAGACCCCGGACGGCAAGTTCGCCGGCTTCGACGTCGACGTCGCCCGTTACGTCGCCAAGGAGCTCGGCTACGCCGAGGACAAGATCAACTTCAAGCAGGCGCCCAGCGCCGAGCGCGAGAACCTGATCAAGAACGGTGACGTCAAGTTCGTCGTCGCCAGCTACTCGATCAACGACAAGCGCAAGAAGGAGGTCGACTTCGCCGGTCCGTACTTCCTGGCCCACCAGGACCTGCTCGTGCGCGCCGACGACAGCTCGATCACCAAGGTCGAGGACCTCAACGCCAAGAAGCTCTGCTCGGTCACCGGCTCGACCTCCGCGCAGAACGTCAAGGACAAGCTCGCCCCGAAGGCCGACCTCCAGCAGCTCGGCGGCTACTCCGAGTGCCTGACCGGCCTGGAGAACAAGGCCGTCGACGCCCTCACCACCGACGACTCGATCCTCGCGGGCTACGCCTCGCAGAAGGACCACGCGGGCAAGTTCAAGCTCGCCGGCCTCCGGATGAGCGACGAGAAGTACGGCATCGGCGTCAAGAAGGGCGACGACGACCTTCGCGGCAAGATCAACAAGGCGCTGGAGAAGATGGTCTCCGACGGCACCTGGGAGAAGCTCGTCAAGGAGCACTTCGGCCCGTCCGGCTACAAGTACGAGCCCGCGCCCAAGGTCGAGAACTGACCTGACCCGCTCCGGCCGTGACGGCCGCCCCGCGCAGGGGCGGCCGTCACACCGGAACCGGCCGCTGCCCACGCACCGGCCTCCACACCGACCGACCACCAGGGGAGAGCGCGGGCATCGTGTTCGACTTTCTTGATTCCGGGCAGTACGACCTGCTCGGCGCCTTCTGGGTGACGGCGAAGCTCGCCCTCTACTCGGCGATCGGCTCGCTGGTCTGGGGCACCGCCCTCGTCTCCATGAGGGTCAGCCCGGTCCCGCTGATGCGCGTCTTCGGCACCACATACGTCAACGTCGTCCGGAACACCCCGCTGACGGTGGTCCTGGTCGGCTGCCTGCTGGGCCTCAACCAGACCCTGGGCATCACGCTCGGCGGGGAGCGCTCCGAGGGCATCGGCTTCCGGCTCGCCGTCCTCGGCCTCGTCGCCTACACCGGCACCTTCGTCTGCGAGGCGCTCCGCTCCGGCATCAACACCGTCCCGGCGGGCCAGGCCGAGGCCGCCCGCGCACTGGGCATGAGCTTCACCCAGGTGCTCACCCTGGTGGTCCTCCCGCAGGCCTTCCGAGCGGCGGTGACCCCGCTCGCCAACGTCCTGATCGCCCTCACCAAGAACACCACCGTGGCAGCCGCCATCGGTGCCGCCGACGCGGCGTTCCTGATGAAGGAGATGATCGAGAACGAGGCGGACGCGCTCTTCGCCGTCTTCGCCGTCTTCGCCTTCGGCTTCATCGTTCTCACCCTCCCCACCGGCCTGATCCTGGGCTGGGCGGCCAAGCGACTGGCGGTGAAGCGATGAGCTCCGTCCTGTACGACACTCCCGGCCCGCGCGCGAAACGGCGCAACATCGTCTACACGATCGGGTTCCTGGCGGTCCTCGCCCTGGTGGCCTGGTGGGTGCTCGCCGCCCTGAACGAGAAGCACCAGCTGGACGCCAACAAGTGGAGTCCGTTCGTCACCGACGCCAACGTCTGGACGACGTATCTGCTGCCCGGCATCGTCGAGACCCTCAAGGCCGCCGCGCTCTCCATCCTGATCGCGCTGCCCCTCGGCGCGGTCCTCGGCATCGGCCGGCTCTCCGACCACCGCTGGGTCCGCGTGCCCGTCGGCGCGGTCGTGGAGTTCTTCCGCGCCATCCCTGTGCTGCTCCTCATGATGTTCGCGGCCGCCCTGTACCGGGAGTTCACGACCATCAGCTCCGACTTCCGACCGCTGTACGCGGTCGTCACCGGCCTGGTGCTCTACAACGCCTCGGTGATCGCCGAGGTCGTCCGCGCCGGTGTGCTCTCGCTGCCCCGAGGCCAGGGCGACGCGGCCGTCGCGCTCGGCCTGCGCAAGGGCCAGACCATGCTGTACGTCCTGCTCCCGCAGGCCGTGACCGTGATGCTCCCGGCCCTGGTGAGCCAGCTCGTCGTGATCGTCAAGGACACGGCGCTCGGCGGCGCGCTGCTCGGCTTCGAGGAGCTGCTCAGCCAGAACCGGCAGATCACGGCCAACTACGGCGCCAACACGATCGCCACCCTCGTCGTCATCGCGCTGATCTACATCGTCATCAACGGCATCCTCACCAGCCTCGCCGGACGCCTGGAGAAGCGTCTGCGGCAGGGCAAGAAGTCCGCCGCGGTGACCCTCCCGGCCCAGGCCGGCGCGACCGAGGTGAAGACGGACGCCGTCAGCGGCGCCTGACCCCGAAGGGGTCCGTGGGACAACAGGGGTGGGCCGGAGCGGTACTGACTTCATGTCAACCGCACCGCGCCCACCCCGTCGCTTGACGCAAGCACCCTCAGTGGGTTGCATACGGTCTGTGATCAACCACCGGGCTCGTGCCACACTCAGCTGTGCTGCCCTCATGACCGTCCGGCCTTCAGGAGCCGCGCCGTGGACCCGGTGATCATCGTGGGCGCTGGGCCGGTCGGCCTCGCGCTCTCCCTCGCGCTCGCCGCGCAGGGCGTGCCCAGCGTCGTCCTGGACGAGGGCACCGGCAAGGAGGAACCGCGCCCCGCGCGGACCGCGGTCCTGCGCGCCGACATGGCCGCGATGGTCGAGCGCCTCGGCTGCACCACCCTCCGCGACGAGGGCGTGCGCTGGGTCGGCTGGCGCAGCGTGCGCCGCCGCCAGGTGACCCGCCACACCCCGCTCGACCTGGGACTCAGTGGTACGGAGGAGTGGTCCGAGGACCCCGACGCCCCCTCCGACCCGGCCGCCCCCCTGCACATCCCGCAGCACGCCCTGGCACGCGGGCTGCGCGACGCGATCGCCCACCAGAAGCTCGTCCGGCTCGTCACCGAGGCCCGGCTCGACACGATCGAGCAGGACCCGGACGGGGTCGTCGCCCACACCCGGGGCCCGGAGGGCACGTGGTGGCGCGGCAGCCACCTCGTCGGCTGCGACGGAGCCCGGTCCACCGTGCGCAAGCTGCTCGGCATCCGCTTCCCCGGCCGCACGGCGGTGGAGCGGCACGCGGTCGCCGCGCTGCGTACCGAACTCCCCTGGCCCGGCGAGGCGCTGTTGCACCGTCAGCCCCCGTGGCGGGGCGCCGGCGAGGAGATCACCGCCCGCCCGCTGCCCGACGGGGTGTGGCGGATCGACTGGCTGCTCCCGCCCCGCGGCGACCTCGTCACCCCGGACGCGCTGGTCACCCGCATCCGCGAGACCCTGGCCGGCTGGTGCGACGGGGTGACACCTCCGTACGAACTCATCGACACCGGCGTCCACACCCTGCACCACCGGCTCGCCCGGCGCTGGCGGGTCGACCGCGTGCTGCTCGCCGGGGACGCGGCCCATCTGCTCGGCGCGGTCGGCACCCAGGGCCTCGACGAGGGGCTCCGGGACGTGGACAACCTCGCCTGGAAGCTCGCCCACACCTGGCACCACGGCGCCTCCGAGCGGCTGCTCGACAGCTACCAGAGCGAGCGGCGGACGGCCATCGCCTCCCGGCTGCGCGCGGCGGACCAGTCGCTGCCCGTGCTGCGCGGCGGCGGCGGCCTGCGGACGTACCTCCTCGGCGCCGCGCGCGGCCACGACGCCCTGCTGACCGACGGTCACGTCGGGCGCGGCCCGCTCGGCGCGCCCCCCGCGTACCCGCACTCCCCCCTGGCTCCTCCGAGCACCGAAGGGCAGACCCCGGTGGGGACTCCGACGGGCGCCCCGGTGGAGGACGTCCGGGTGACCGCCCCGGACGGCACGACCGTACGGCTCCGGGACCGGCTCGGTCAGGGCAGGCTCCTGGTCCTCCTCGTGGCCCCCGGAACCGGTGTGTGGGACCGCCGCCACTGGCGCGGCGCCGGCGTGATGCCCCGGCTCGAAGAGGCCGTCCGCGCGCTCCCCGCGAAGGCCGAGGTCCTGGTGACCGAGGCGTATCCGGGGGCTCCGGCCCACGCCGTCCTGCTCGTCCGGCCCGACGGACACCTCGTCGCGTCGTTCTCCGGGGTCCGCCCTGAGGAGCTGTACGCGGCGGCCGACGCGGCCCGCGGCGGGTCCGCCACCGCCGACGCGGCCCCCGAGACGGCCGCGGGGAAGACCGTGGGGAAGACCGCCGGGAAGAACTCCGAGGAATCCGCCGAGGTCCCCGCCGAAGTGTCCGCCGACAGCGACCACACGGTGGACGTGCATTGATTCCGCGCGGGCGCGCATGGTGTACTCCGGAACGTGACCGACACCGATGTGCGCCTGTGGCGGAGGGTCCATATGGACCTCGTCCGCTACGCGGGCTGCGTGTGTCGCCCCTCCTGCTGACTTCGCTCCCTTCCCCGCGCGCGCCCCGCCACTGACGTCCGTCCGTGTGCCCGGTGCCGTCGCGCGCTCGTCGCGAACCTCAGGACGGTCATCCGTGCCCCAGCATGTCCCCGCCCCCTCCCTCGTCGTCTCCCCACCCCCTTCCGTCGCCCCGACGGCGGCCGAACTCCTCGACTTCGTCCGCCGGACGGCCGCCGACCGGGAACTGGTCGACTCCCTGCCGCTCGACCCCGAGGGCCGTACGTGGGTCGACGGCCCCGGCGGCAGCGAGGCCTGGCTCATCGGCTGGCCGCCCGGGACGGGCACCGGCTGGCACGACCACGCCGAGTCGCTGGGCGCCTTCGCCACCGCGCGCGGGGCGCTGACCGAGAACGCGCTCGCGGTCCGGCTGCCGGCGAGCGGCTGGAGGACCCTGGAGCCGGCCGAAGGCCTCGACCGCTCCCGTCGGCTGTCGGAGGGCGACGGCAGGGCCTTCGGCCGTCACCACGTGCACGAGGTGCTCAACGATTCCCCGGACACCCACGCGGTGTCGGTGCACGCGTACTACCCGCCGCTCCCGCTGATCCGGCGGTTCAGCCGGGCGGGCGCGGTACTCCGTCTTGAGCAGGTCGAGCGCCCGGAGGACTGGCCGTGAGCACACAGCGAGCGCCCGGCGAAGGCCTCACCGGAGAACGAGTCAACGGCGAACGAGCACCCGAGGCGGCAGCGGTCGAGGCGGCAGTACCCGAAGCGCGGGTGACCGACGGGGGAGCGCCCGAGGTCGCAGTACCCGGGGCGGGAGCAGCCGAGGCGCGAGTGACGGAGGCGCCAGTAGGGATCGACGAGCTGCTCGAACGGGTCAGCGCGGGCATCGACCGGATCGATCCCCGCGCTGCCCACGAGGCGTACGAGGCGGGTGACGCGCTCCTCGTGGACACGCGCTACGCGGCCCTGCGGCAACGGGACGGGTTGATCCCGGGCGCGCTGGTCGTGGAGCGCAACGAGCTGGAGTGGCGGCTCGACCCGCTGGGCAGCCACCGCGCGCCGGAGGCGGACAGCCACGACCTGCGGGTGGTCGTGCTCTGCAACGAGGGCTACGCCTCGTCCCTCGCTGTCGAGTCCCTCCGCCGCCTGGGACTGCATCGCGCGACGGACCTCATCGGCGGGTTCCAGGCCTGGAAGGCGGCGGGCCTCCCGGTCCTGCTCCCCACTACTCCCAGCTGACCGTCGGACGAGTCCTTCCTCCCCCTCCCCCTCGGGGGTCAGAAGGACTTCGGGGGTCAGAAGGACTCGTCCAGCCCGTCCGTGTCCTCGCCCTCGGCCTCCAGCGCCTGGCGGACGACGCGGAGGGCCATGCCCTCGGGATATCCTTTGCGGGCGAGCATCCCGGCGAGGCGGCGCAGACGCCGGTCTCTCTCGAGACCGCGGGTGGCGCGCAGTTTGCGGTCGACGAGCTCGCGCGCCCTGACCTCTTCCTGCTCGGAGTCGAGCTGGTCCACCGCCTCCTGGATGAGAGCCGGCTCGACGCCCTTGGTCCGCAGCTCGCGGGCGAGGGCCCGGCGGGCGAGGCCCCGGCCGTGGTGGCGGGACTCCACCCAGGCCCCCGCGAAGGCGGCGTCGTCGATGAGCCCGACGTCCTCGAAGCGGGAGAGGATCTCCTCCGCCACGTCGTCGGGGATCTCCCGCTTGCGCAGGGCGTCGGCCAGCTGCTTGCGCGTGCGGGGGGTCCCGGTGAGCAGGCGCAGGCAGATCGCGCGCGCCCGCTCAGCCGGATCCTGGGGTGACGGCTCCTTCTCGGCCCTCGACGAGTCGGGGCCGTCACCCGGCCATTCGGTGCGACCGGTCACCGGTTCAGCTCTTGGCCGCGGTGGCCTTGGTCGCCTTCGCGGTCTTGGTCGCGGGTGCCGGGACGGTCTTGGCGGCGTCGTCCGCGCCGGCCGCGTCCGTACCGCTCGCCGCGTCCGCGGCGGACTCGGCCGACGGAGCCTGGGGCTTGACGCCGACGCCCAGCTTCTCCTTGATCTTCTTCTCGATCTCGTCGGCGAGGTCGGGGTTGTCCTTCAGGAAGTTACGGGCGTTCTCCTTGCCCTGGCCGAGCTGGTCGCCCTCGTACGTGTACCAGGCACCCGCCTTGCGCACGAAGCCGTGCTCCACGCCCATGTCGATCAGGCCGCCCTCGCGGCTGATGCCCTGGCCGTAGAGGATGTCGAACTCGGCCTGCTTGAAGGGCGGCGCGACCTTGTTCTTGACGACCTTGACGCGGGTGCGGTTGCCGACCGCGTCCGTGCCGTCCTTGAGGGTCTCGATACGACGGATGTCGAGACGCACCGAGGCGTAGAACTTCAGGGCGCGGCCACCGGTCGTGGTCTCCGGCGAGCCGAACATCACGCCGATCTTCTCGCGGAGCTGGTTGATGAAGATCGCGGTGGTCTTGGACTGGTTGAGCGCGCCGGTGATCTTCCGGAGCGCCTGGCTCATCAGACGGGCCTGCAGACCCACGTGCGAGTCACCCATCTCGCCCTCGATCTCCGCACGCGGGACGAGCGCGGCGACGGAGTCGATGACGATCAGGTCGAGGGCGCCGGAGCGGACCAGCATGTCGACGATCTCGAGGGCCTGCTCGCCGCTGTCCGGCTGGGACAGGATGAGGTTGTCGATGTCGACGCCGAGCTTCTTGGCGTACTCGGGGTCGAGGGCGTGCTCGGCGTCCACGAACGCGACCTGGCCGCCGGCCTTCTGGGCGTTGGCCACGGCGTGCAGCGTCAGGGTCGTCTTACCGGAGGACTCCGGACCGTAGACCTCCACGACACGGCCGCGAGGCAGGCCGCCGACACCGAGCGCGATGTCGAGGGCGGTCGATCCGGTGGAGATCACCTCGATCGGCTCCTGGACACGGTCACCCATGCGCATCACGGCGCCCTTGCCGAATTGGCGTTCAATCTGTGCGAGCGCGGCGTCGAGCGCCTTCTCGCGGTCGGTTCCTGCCATGGGTTCCACCCGGTTTGCTTGAGTCGATCGCTTCATGTGAAAGACGCTAACCCCTGCCACTGACAATGGGCCCCGACGTCCCCTCCGGCCTGTGGACAACTCGCCGACAAGCCCGCGATTCCCAGGGGCCGGACTTCCATCAGAATGGATGTTCGATTTTACTGTCAAGCGCGCCACGCGCACCGAGTCGCCCATCCAGTCGTGACCCAGCGTTCCGGTCGGTCACCGAGCGTCCCGGCCTGGCGAGGTCGCGGTCCGGCCGTCCGGCCGTCCGGCCTACGATCGACTCACGGACCGGCACGGAGAGGGCGAGGGCCATGGCGGGCGACGAACGGGAGCTGGCCGCGGCCCAGCGGGCGCACTGGCAGAGCACGTACGCCGCCCATCCCGGCATGTACGGCGAGGAGCCGTCCGCGCCCGCGGTCCACGCGGCCGCGGTCTTCCGCTCCGCAGGCGCTCGTGAGGTGCTCGAGCTCGGCGCCGGCCACGGCCGTGACGCCCTGTACTTCACCGCCGAGGGCTTCACCGTCCGGGCCACCGACTTCTCGGCGACCGGTCTGGAACAACTTCGCCGCGCCGCGCTCGCCCGGGGGACGGCCGAGCGCGTCACCACGGCCGTCCACGACGTCCGCGACCCCTTGCCGCTGCCGGACGCGTCGGTCGACGCCGTGTTCGCGCACATGCTGCTGTGCATGGCCCTGTCCACCGAGGAGATCCGGGCCGTCGTCGCCGAGGTCGCCCGGGCCCTGCGGCCCGGCGGCACCTTCGTGTACACCGCCCGCCACACCGGCGACGCCCACTACGGCACCGGAATCGGCCACGGCGACGACATCCACGAACACGGCGGCTTCGCCGTGCACTTCTTCTCCCGCGAGCTCGTCGACACCCTCGCCGACGGCTGGATCCTGGACGAGGTCCACGCCTTCGAGGAGGGCGAACTGCCCCGCCGCCTGTGGTGTGTCACCCAGACCCTGCCCCGCTGAGCGCCGCCGGACCGACGGCGGCGGGGTCACGGCCACGGGCGCCGGAGGCGCTCCGCCAGTTCGGTCGCGGCGGAGTCGTACGCGCCGTCCTCCCGTTCGGCCGTGAGGTCGAGCGCCGCGGTGAGCAGCTCGGGCGAGGCCCGCCGGTCCGCGAGGACCGCCCGGAGGAGCGTCGGCACGGCCATCGGCTCCAGCCGGTGCCGCCAGGCCGGGTGGCCGTGGGCCGCGGCGTACCGCGCCGTCAGGAACTCCGCGGGGGTGAGCGCGACGCCCGTGCGCCTCAGGAACCACGCGAGGCCCGCCGTGGCCACCAGGTCACAGATCCGGCCGTCCGCGACACGGTTGCTGCGCGCGTTGTCGTGGGCCTCGTAGACCACCGCGTGGACCAGCGCGCGCACCCGCTCGGTGACGGGCCTCGGGAACGGCACGTCGTACCAGAGCCGCTCCACGGCTTCCGGGGTGATCCCCTGACGGCCACCACCGGTCGCACCCGCCATCGCCAGCCGTACGGCGCCGAGGGCGACGGTCTCCTCGGAGAGCAGGCGCCGACAGCGCGGCCCGTCCCCGTCGCCCTCCGGTTCGATTGCCCGCAGCACCTGCTCGACCGTCGGTCCGTCGGTCCACACCAGCGTCCACGCGTCGCCGTCGGGCCCGCGCTCGGCCCGGCACGACCCGTGGCGGCGGTACTCGTCGGTGTCGAGCCCGAACCGCTCGGTGATCATCCGGGCGAAGCCCTCAAGGCCGGCTCTCTGCTCGTCGTCCGGTTCCGGACCGGTCCCGCTCACCTGCCACCCCCGGTCGCTCACGCCCATCGGCCCGAACCTACTGACGACCGCCCTCCACCGGCAACGACCCGCCCCGGACCACCGTCACCGGCGACAGCTCCGGGCGCTTGGCCCGGCGGCCGTCGCCCGACGAGCGGCCGCGGAGGCGGCGACCGAGCCAGGGGCCGAGGAAGGCCAATGCAGTTGCTTTAGCTGTTCGCGTCATGCGGCGTTGTTCACGGAACAGGCGGCAGTAAGTCCCGCATGACATGCGAACGGATGCTGCCGGGGTACTCGGTTGTGTGTGAAGGGCTGAACCTGCGACGGTCACTGACGTGAACATGGTTCTGGGAGACAAGCTCAGGTTCGCCGCCGAGGTCGGCGAGCAAGGCCAGTTGCGCCGAGTGGACCTCTGGGCCGCTGGCAAGTGGCTGACCTGCGACGACAACACGGCTTACATCCCGCAGTTCCGCCGTGATGTGTTGGCCACGGCCGCCTGGCTGCGATCGGGCGCAGGCTCCCCCGTGCCGTTCGCTGGCATGTCCGCCGAGGCCACACACCGGCGTCTCATGCACCGTGCGGGCGATGACGATGAGACCGAGGCCGACTACGGGCTGCGTAGCCAGTTCCGGACCCTGCTGTGGGGGCCCACCACCGACAACGTGACGACGCACCTGTTCCGTGAAGAGGACCATTTGGTGATCACGATGGAGTTCTGGCGTCAGGAGCACCTGCTCAGCCATCCTGAGGACGCGGGCGTGGTCTTCGTGGCGGAGATGCCGGTGGAGGAGTTTGCCGGGATCCTTGAGGGCCTCGTCGCAGTGCTCGACATCGGCAAGGGCTGAGAAGCGACCGACCCGATGCGCCCGTGCCCCCAGAGCGTCAAGTGCCGTTGACCTTGTGTGGAGGGGCAGAGCAGTGCCGGGGAACGGGTGCGGTTCGGGATCTTGACGAAGGTGTTCACCGCTGAGCTGGTCGACGCGGCAATAGCCAAGCACGACCGAGCCGAACAACGCCGCCGCCTCCTACCGGCACGGCTGGTCGTGTACTTCGTCTTGGCCCTGTGCCTGTTCGCCCGGGAGTCGTACGAGGAGGTACTGCGCGTGCTGACCAGCGGGATACCGGGCAGCCGGTCCCTGGCCAGGGTGAACCGGTCCTCGCTATGCCGAGCGCGGTCCCGGCTCGGCGAGGACGTGCTGGAGACCCTGTTCAGAGAGGTGGCAGGTCCGCTCGCCACTCCGGACACACCCGGGGCATGGTGGCGCGGACTACGGCTGCTCGCCCTGGACGGCACCCAGTTCGACCTCCCCGACTCGGTGAGCAACGGCGACACCTTCGACGGCCCTTCCACCACGGGCGGCCTCCCCTTCGGGTTCCCCCAGGTAAGGGCGCTGGTCCTCGCCGAGATCGGAACACACGGAGTGCTTGATGCCCGCCTCGGCGGCTATCGCGACGGCGAACGGAGCCTCGCCTACCAGCTGGCCGGCTCCACCGGTTCGGGAGACCTGGTCATCGCCGACCGCGACTTCTGGTCGGTCGAGTTCGCGCACGCCTTCACCGTGACTGGCGCGGACCTGCTGGTCAGGCTCCAGTCTAATCACCTCGGCACCCCCCAGGAGAAGCTTCCCGACGGTTCGTACCTGTCGATGGCGCGTCCGGGCAAGGAAGTCCGGCTCCGAGCCGCGCGGGAGGGCCGGACCCTGCCCAAGCACACGATCTACCGCGTCATCACCTTCACGAAGAACGACAAGGTGGCCTTTCTCGGCACGACGCTGCTGGATCCCAAGCAGTACCCGGCGGCCGAGCTGGTCGCGCTCTACCGGGAACGCTGGGAAGTTGAGCTGACCTTCGATGAGATCAAGAATCACCTCGGCCCCGGCGGGCCGATCCGGTCCCGCACGCCGGAAGGCGTCCGGCAGGAGCTGTGGGCCTACCTCGCCGTCCACCACGCGATCCGCCGGTTCGCCCATGCCGCAGCCCTCGCCAGACCCGCCGTGGACGCGGACCGGGTCTCTTATCTGAAGTGCGTCCGCATTATCCGCCGAAGCGTTCCATCCCAGCTCGGAGCCACTACGGCCAGACTCGCCCGCTCCCTCGTTGAGGCCGGGCAGGAGGCACGCAGCCGCTTGCTCCCAGCTCGGCGGAACCGAAACTGCCCAAGGGCGATCAAGAAGCCCAATCGGTGGCCGGTGCTGCGGACCCGGGCGAAACGAGGATCGGTCGAGCCGGGCCGCTGGGTCCTCAACCAGACCAAGAAGGCCAAGAGCAATCGGCGGGCGGGGAGACCTGTACTCAAGCCGTCCCCAACCCCGTCGCCGCCCTAGCCTCGCGCTTTCACGAGGTGGGCTGTCCGAAGCTTGATCAAATAAGCGGAGAGTGCTCCTGACCTGCAACGATGGGACTTGCCTAGGGTCCTGTTGGCTGCATGGGAAGAAGCACTCTCCAGGTGAAGAAGCGTATCGGGTTCTACCCGCGTGTCCGCATCGAGGGCGGCGGCCGGGCGGTGGTCTCGCAGGCCGGGAGCGTGCTGCTGGTCGAGACCGTCCGCAAGGCCGGTCTCGACACCGCGATATCAGTGGCGCTGGCACCGTG
>NZ_JBSGTX010000090.1:0-29416 GCF_053607625.1 Streptomyces sp. NPDC055103 | reverse complement strand
GCTTTCCGGCCCCTTTCGCTTTCGCTCCGGGCCCTTCCGGCGGTTCCGACTCTATCAGACCCTTTCGGTGTCTGACTCCCAGTCAGCGGGGTTTGTCTTTCCGGCTGTTGGGCCGTTCCGACGTCTCAAACTCTAGCGGATATCCCCGTCAACTCATAATCGAGTCTTTCGAATTGAATTTCGGCATGCCGAAATTCTTCCCGCTGGGGAGATCGTGCTGAGTAGAGGTGCCGCATCTGCGGCGCGATTGGCTGTCGAAGAACCGTTCCGGCTCCGTGACAACTCGGAGAACATTACGCAGCCGGTGGAGGCGTGTCAACCCCCGACCGGGGGCCGCGGTAGTGGGGTCAGTCCAGGTCCGTCAGGCGGCCGCCGGCGTCCGGCTGGGTGAGTTCCACGCGGCGCAGGAGGCGGATGAGGACCTCGCCGAGGACCCCCTTCTCCTCTGCAGTGAGGTCCTGGAGGAGGTCCTCCTCGAAGTCGGTGGCCATATGCATGGCCTCCAGCCACTTCGAGCGGCCCTCGTCCGTGAGCTCGACGATGACGCGGACCCGGTTGGTCTCGTCGCGGTCGCGGGTGACCAGGCCTTCTCCCGCCATGCGGTCGATGCGGTGGGTCATCGCGGCCGGGGTGAGTCCCAGTCGCTTGGCCAGCTCGCCCGGGCCGAGGCGGTAGGGCGCTCCGGCGAGTACGAGGGTCTTGAGGACCTCCCATTCGGCGTTGCTGATACCGAGGTCGGCGAGCTGGCGACCGTACGCCACGTTCATTCGGCGGTTCAGCCGGCCGATGCCGGACACGACCCGCTCCACCTGGGGGTCGAGGTCACGGTACTCGCGCTGATAGGCGGCGATCTGCTCGTCGAGGCTCGGCTCCTGGGGGGCCTGCGGGCCGGAGCGCTCGGGGGTGTCGGACATGCGGGGAGTATCCCACGCCTCTCGTTGGCGTTGAAGTCCTTCGGTGTGTACTGTTAAGGAGTTAACTTTAGGGTTTAAGTCTTCAGGATTCAGGGCTACACCTCTGAACCTGCGACCGAAGTGGGTGAGTGTGACCAAGGCGAGGGGCGCAGCGATGCGCCGTATTCAGGCAGGCAGCGCGCTGAGCGCGTTCGGACTCGGCTTCACCGTGCCGTACCTCTATGTGTACGTCGCTCAGGTGCGGGATCTGGGCGCGGCGACCGCGGGCATCGTTCTCGCCGTCTTCGCCATGGCCGCGCTCGTGGTGCTGCCCTTCAGCGGGCGGACCATCGACCGGCGCGGGCCCGTGCCCGTACTCCTCGTGGCGTCCGTCGTGGCCGCCGTGGGTGCGGTCGCCATGGGCTTCGCGTCGAGCGTGCCGGCGGCCGTGGCCGCCGCGGCGCTGCTCGGTGCCGGTACGGCGGTGCTCCAGCCGGCGCTCGCCACGATGATCGTCTGGTGTTCGACGCCGGTGGGCCGGACCCGGGCCTTCGCCACGCAGTTCTTCCTGCAGAACCTCGGCCTCGGTGTCGGTGGTCTGATCGGTGGCCTGCTGGTCGACACGAGCCGGCCGGGCAGCTTCATCCTGCTGTTCTCGATCGAGGCGGCGATGTTCCTCGTGCTCGGCGCGGTCGTCGGGACCGTCCGCCTGCCGGGCTCCCCCGCGCTGCGGGGCACCCGTCCCTCCGAGGGCGGCAAGGGCGGCGGGGTTCGCGCGCTGCTCGGGCACAAGGCGATGGTGCAGCTGTGCGTCCTCGGCTTCGTCCTCTTCTTCGCCTGCTACGGACAGTTCGAGTCGGGTCTCGCCGCCTACGGCACGGAGGCCGCCGGGATCGAGCCGTCGACGCTCGGGATCGCGCTGGCCGCCAACACGGCTGTCATCGTCGCCGCGCAGTTCCTGGTGCTGAAGTTCGTCGAGCGCCGCAAGCGGACCCGGGTGATCGCGGCCGTGGGCCTGATCTGGACCGTGGCGTGGCTCATCGCCGGGTACGCGGGCCTCGGGCACGGCAGCCAGGCCATGGCGACGGCGGCGTTCGTCTCCACGTACGCCCTCTTCGGGCTCGGTGAGGCGATGCTGTCGCCGACCGTGGCTCCGCTGGTGGCCGATCTGGCGCCGGAGTCGATGGTCGGGCAGTACAACTCGGCCTTCGCACTGGTCAAGCAGCTCGCGCTCGCGGTCGGTCCGGCCGTCGGCGGGCCCATGGGGGCCGCGCTGCACGGTCCGTACATCGTGACCTTCGTGCTCTTCTCGCTCGGCATCACGTTCCTCGCGGTCCGGCTCGGCCGGCAGCTGACCCCCGAGCAGAACCAGCCGTCGCTCGCTGGCGCCAAGCCGTCGAAGGTGGTCGCGCGCCACCAGCCGGAGCAGAAGGTGGCGGCTTCCGCCTAACTCTTCTTGTTCGGGAGGGCGAATTCGCACCAGACCGCTTTGCCACCGCCCGGTGTGCGGCGGCTTCCCCAGGACGAGGCGATCGTCGCGATGATCGAGATACCGCGACCCGCCTCGTCCTCCGTTTCCGCCCTGCGGCGGCGGGGCAGGTGGTCGTCCCCGTCCGTGACCTCGATGATCAGTCGGCGGTCCGTGCGGCGGAGGCGCAGTCGCATGGGCGGCGTGCCGTGCTGGAGGGAGTTCGCGACGAGCTCGCTGGTGGCGAGGACGCCCAGGTCGCGCAGCTCCACCGGGAAGCGCCAGCTCGACAGGACGCCGGAGGCGAAGGCACGCGCGCGGGGTGCGGCCTCCACCCCGCCGAGGAGTTCCAGGGCGGCGTTGTGGAAGAGCTCCGCGTCCGAGCCCTCGCGGGAGGGGTGCTGGACGACGAGGACGGCGACGTCGTCGTCGTGCTCGGCGGTGACGCCCAGCGCGCGGAGCAGCCGGTCGCAGACGACCTGCGGGGTGCCGCTCGCTCCGGAGAGGGCGCGGGCCAGGGCGGCGACGCCCTCGTCGATGTCCTCGCGGCGGCGCTCGACCAGGCCGTCGGTGTAGAGGACGGCCGTGGAGCCGGGCGGCAGGGCGATGGAGCCCGAGGCGTGCAGCCAGCCGCCGGTGCCGAGGGGCGGGCCTGTGGGGTCTTCGGCGCGGCGCACGGTGCCGTCCTCGTCCCGTACGAGGATCGGGAGGTGGCCGGCCGAGGCGTACACCAGCTTTCCCTCGCTGGGGTCGTGGATGGCGTACACGCAGGTGGCGATCTGGCTGGCGTCGATCTCGGCGGCGAGGCCGTCGAGGAGCTGGAGCACCTCGTGCGGGGGCAGGTCCAGGCGGGCGTAGGCGCGGACGGCGGTGCGGAGCTGGCCCATGACGGCTGCGGCGCGGACGCCGCGGCCCATCACGTCGCCGATGACGAGCGCGGTGCGGCCCGCGCCGAGGGTGATCACGTCGTACCAGTCGCCTCCGACGGCCGCGTCCGTGCCGCCGGGCTGGTAGGTGGCGGCGATCCGGAGGTCGTCGGGCTGCTCCAGCTCCTGCGGGAGGAGGGAGCGCTGGAGGGTGACGGCGGTCTCGCGGTGGCGGCGCTCGCTGGCGCGGAGCCGCTCGGCGGCCTCGGCGTGGTCGGTGACGTCGGCGGCGTGGATGAGTACCCCGCCGTCGATGTGGGGGCTGTCGACGGGCAGGCACGTGACCGTGTACGAGCCGCCGTCCTGGGTACGGCGGGACTTGACCGTGCGGGGCTTGCCGCTGCGCTGGACCTGGTCCATCAGGGGCAGCAGGCCGAGGTCCTCGGCCTCCGGGCAGGTGTCGGCGACGGTGGCGCCCGCGGGGCGGGGGCCGAACGCGGCGGCGTAGGCGTCGTTCACGTACGCGATGCGGTGGTCCGGGCCGTACACGAGGGCGACCAGGCCGGGGAGACGGCCGAGGAGCTCCCGTACGGAGAAGTCCTCCAGGGCGGGGATCTCGGCGGCGGTGTCGGTCTCGGCGGTCTCGGTGCCGGGGTGCTCCAGCTGCTGCCCGTACTCACCGCGGGCGGCGGGCACGGAGCCTTCGGTCCCCCGCGCCGCGCGGCGCTGCGTGCCGGGGAGCCGGGCGCTCCAACGGGTGAAGTTCACGGATCTGTATGCCTCGTGGTGTCGGTGCCGTGCAGAGTCACGCTGTGCAGGTGTGAGCCCACCTATGGTCACACGTCCAGTGTGGACGAGTGCACTGACAGTGATGTCAGGACGACGGCTTGTCGCCGTGGTCGGGTGGCGGTGCGGCGGCGAGTTCGAATTCGGCGCGCGGGTGTTCCAGCGAGCCGAGAGAGACGATTTCCCGCTTGAACAGGCCGGAAAGGGTCCATTCGGCGAGGACGCGGGCCTTGCGGTTGAAGGTGGGGACCCGGCTGAGGTGGTAGGCGCGATGCATGAACCAGGCCGGGTAGCCCTTGAGTTTACGTCCGTAGACGTGGGCCACTCCCTTGTGGAGGCCGAGGGAGGCGACGGACCCCACGTACGCGTGCGCGTACTCCGTGAGCGGGCGGCCTTTCAGGGAGGCGGCGAGGTTCTCGGCGAGGACCTTGGCCTGGCGGACGGCGTGCTGGGCGTTGGGGGCGCATTCCTTGCGGGGTTCTCCGGCGGTGCCTTGTTCTCCTGCCGTGATGTCGGGGACGGCGGCCGCGTCGCCAGCCGCCCAGGCGTGCTCGACGCCCTCGACGGCGAGGTGGGCGGTGCAGCGGAGCCGTCCGCGTTCGTTCAGGGGCAGGTCGGTGGCGGCGAGGACGGGGGCGGGCTTGACGCCGGCGGTCCAGACGACGGTGCGGGTGGGCAGGCGGGTGCCGTCGCTGAGGACGGCGACGCGGTCCTCGCAGGATTCGAGGCGGGTCTCCAGGCGGACGTCGACGTTGCGGCCGCGGAGCTCGCGGATGGCGTACCGGCCCATCTCCTCGCCCACCTCGGGGAGGATCCGGTCCGTGGCCTCGACGAGGACCCATCTCAGGTCCTCGGGATTGACGTTGTGGAAGTACCGCGCGGTGTAGCGCGCCATGTCCTCCAGCTCGCCGAGGGCCTCCACGCCCGCGTAGCCGCCGCCGACGAAGACGAAGGTGAGGGCGGCGTCGCGGAGCGCGGGGTCACGGGTGGAGGAGGCGATGTCCATCTGTTCGATGACGTGGTTGCGCAGGCCGATGGCCTCCTCGACGGTCTTGAAGCCGATGCCGTGGTCGGCGAGGCCGGGGACCGGGAGGGTGCGGGAGACGGAGCCGGGGGCGAGCACCAGCTCGTCGTAGGTGAGCTCGATGCCGCCGGTGCCCTCCTCCTCGGTGGCGAGGGTGGAGAGCGACGCGGTCCGCTTGGCGTGGTCGACCGCGCCGACCTCGCCGATGAGGACTCGGCAGCGGTCGAGGACCCGGCGGAGGGGGACGACGACATGGCGCGGGGAGATGGAGCCGGCCGCGGCCTCGGGCAGGAACGGCTGGTACGTCATATAGGGATCGGGGGTGACCACCACGATCTCGACGGTGCCGGCTCTGAGCTCGGTCCTGAGCTGCCGCTGGAGGCGCAGCGCGGTGTACATGCCGACGTATCCACCGCCGACCACGAGAATGCGCGCAGGTTCGGTCACTGTCCCATGACGCAACGCCGTCCGTGGTTTGTCCACAGGCTCGACAAATTGTGTGACCGGAGGGGTACGGAGGCGCGGGGTGGCGCGCGAGCGGGGTTCGGGGCAATCGGTGCAGGTCACGGTGGGGGTGACGGGTGGGTCGTGGGGTCGGAATCGGGAGTCTTCCGGTCCTTGCTCCGATCGGGGGGCGCACCGTACGGAACTCCCCCTTCTGAATTGACCCGGACTCAACTATGTTCGTACTTCATCGGGGTGTCGGACGGGAGCGCGTGGACCGCAGCGCTCGCGGGCCGGAGGCCCCGTGTCAGGGCGGGGAGTCTCCGGGGGGAGACATCATGAGCGGGGGAACGCTTATGCAGATTCAGGATTCACGGTGGCAGTCGGTCGTCGGGACGCCGACCGTCGACGACGGTCAGGGCGCCGGGGCGTTGTCCCCGTCGGTGGGCGGCAGGTCCGCGCCGCTGCGGGTGGACGCCCAGCGCAATCTGGAGCATGTGCTGCGCGCCGCGCGCGAGGTCTTCGGCGAGCTCGGTTACGGGGCTCCGATGGAGGACGTGGCGCGCCGCGCCCGGGTCGGCGTCGGTACGGTCTACCGGCGCTTCCCCAGCAAGGACGTGCTGGTGCGGCGGATAGCCGAGGAGGAGACCTCCCGGCTGACCGAGCAGGCGCGGGCCGCGCTGGGCCAGGAGGACGAGCCGTGGTCGGCGCTCTCCCGGTTCCTGCGGACCTCGGTGGCCTCGGGTGCGGGTCGGCTGCTGCCGCCGCAGATCCTGCGGGTGGGTGTGGACGACCCCGCGGGGTCGCTCGGCGCCGACGCCGGCGAGGACGCGGCCCGGGTGCCGTACCAGCGGGGTGTCGCCGATCCCGACGCACGAGTGGTCGCGCCGCGCGCGGTGCCGGCGGAGGAGCGGGACGACGCGGGGTCCGCGGAGCTGCTCGATGTCGTCGGCCGGCTCGTCGACCGGGCGCGTGAGGCGGGTGAGTTGCGGGCCGATGTGACCGTGGCCGACGTCCTGCTCGTCATCGCCACCGCGGCACCGGCGCTGCCGGACGCCGCGCAGCAGGCGGCTGCCTCGACGCGGCTCCTCGACATCCTGCTCGAGGGTCTGCGCTCCCGGTAGGGGCCCAGCGGGCAGCGGCATCTTTGTGGTCCGGGCGGACCAATCAGCATCGCACGAACGTGTGAGCGGTTACGCCCGGATACGCGAAGTCGCCCCGGACGAGTGGTAAGTGACCGCGGCGCTTAGGCGTGCCCGCGCTCTGTGGCAGTCTTGGCCGGTGTATCGGGTCTGGGCGTGCGTACGGGGGCTTCCGCGATGAGCGGTGACGGTCGGGACGATCCGCTGGGCAGTGGCGGCGCCGTGGAGCCCGGGGGCCTGCCTCCGCGGCAGGTGCCGAGCCAGGGTGGTCCGGGAGGTCTTTCCGGTGGTCCCGTGAGCGGGCCGTCGAATGTGCCGTCGAGTGCGGCGGGGACGGTCGAGGCGAGCGTCCCGCAGCAGCGTGAGGGCAAGGCCGGTGCCGGTTCCGGTGCTCCGGCGGGTGCCGGGGCCGGGGTTTTCGGCGGCGCTACCGGCGTCGAGGCGGACCAGGACGGTGGGGGGCTCGGCGACGAGGGCGAGGGTGTTCTTCCGCCGGCCGTCGAACTGCCGCCCTCCGACGCCGACCTCGTCCAGCTCATGCGCAACGGCGACGACTCCGCGTACGAGGAGCTGTTCCGGCGTCACTCCGAGGCCGTCCGGCGGTACGCGCGGACCTGCTGCCGTGACGCGCACACCGCCGACGACCTGACCGCCGAGGTCTTCGCCCGGACGCTCCAGGCCGTGCGGGGCGGGGCCGGGCCCGAACAGGCCGTGCGTGCCTATCTGATGACCACCGTCCGGCGGGTCGCCGCGAACTGGGCCAGGACGCAGAAGCGGGAACACCTCGTCGAGGACTTCGCCGTGTTCGCGGCGGAGGCATCCCGTTCGTCCGAGGTCTCCGACCAGGACACGATGGACCTGGGCGCCGACGTGCGGGCCATGCACGAGGCCGAGCAGTCGCTCGCCATGCAGGCCTTCCGCTCGCTGCCCGAGCGCTGGCAGGCCGTGCTGTGGCACACCACCGTCGAGGAGGAGTCGCCGAGCGAGGTCGCCCCGCTCTTCGGGCTGACCGCCAACGCGACGGCCGTGCTCGCCAGCCGGGCCCGCGAGGGCCTCAAGCAGGCCTACCTCCAGGCCCATGTCAGCCAGTCCCTCACCTCGGGCGGCGACTGCGCCCGGTACGCGGACCGGCTCGGCGCCTACGCGCGCGGCGGGCTGCGGATGCGGGCCGAGCGCGGGCTGCGCAAGCACTTGGAGGAGTGCGCCAAGTGCCGGCTCGCCGCCGGTGAACTGGCCCATGTCAACGCCGGGATCCCCGCGCTGCTGCCGGTCGCCGTCATCGGCTGGTTCGCCGCCGGGTACTCGCTCAAGGCCGCCGGGGTCGTCGCGGGTGGTGCCGTCGGCGCCGCAGGCGCGGGCGCGGCCGCCGCGGCCGCCGGCGCTTCCGGAGGCGCGGCCGGAGGCGCGAGTTCGGGCGGTGCCGCCGCCGAGGGGCTCGGCATGCCCGCGAAGGCGGGCATCGCGGCCGGGCTGGCCGTCGCCGCGGCCGCCGGGCTCGTCTGGGCCATGGCCGGGGACCCGCAGCCGGTCGCCGCGCCCAAGCCGGCGCAGCCGGTCGTCACCCCCGTCGTGCCGCCGGCGCCCGCTCCCCCGGCGAAGCCGACGCCGAAGCCCGTACTGCCGCCTCCGCCCGTGCCGTCCGATCCGCCGAAGCCCACGCCGACACCCACCCCGACGCCCACGCCCAGCCCGGAGAAGCCCTCCCCGAAGCCGAGCCCTACACCGACGCCCACGCCGACCGCGAAGCCGACGCCCACTCCCACGCCGACGCCGACACCCACCCCTCCGCCGAAGCCGACACCCAGCCCCGAGAAGTCGACGCCGAAGGCCCCGCCCGCACCGCCCGCCGTCTACCAGCTCAACGAGCTGGAGTACGGGATCTTCGGTGACGGCACGAAGCCCGAGGTGTCCCTCTCCGAGAGCAGCTGGATGTGGCCGCGGAGCGGCCTTTCCCTCGGCGGCACCCGGTACGCCCACGGGGTGAGCGTGCACGCGCCGTCCTCGCTGCTCGTCGACCTCAACCGGCAGTGCACGAGCTACGACGCTGTCGTCGGCGTCGATGACATCAGCGCCCTGATCGGCCAGGGCGGCGTCCGCTTCTCCGTCTACGGGGACGGAGAGCGGCTCTGGCGCTCCGACGTGGTCCGGGCGGGCGACCCACCGCTCCCCGTGCACGTCGACATCACCGGCCGCTCCACGATCCGGCTCGTCGTGGAGGAGCACACGCCCTTCGGCCGGGCCGCGGTCGCCGACTGGGCGCAGTCCCGGTTCAGCTGCTCCTGAACCGGAACGGATGCGCACCGGGCCCTTGGCCCTTACGTCTCCGTGCTGACGTAGGCGTCGGTGAGCGCCAGGACGTCGTCGAGGGCGAGGTCCGTGCCGGCGGCGCGGGCGGCGGCGAGGCCTGACGCGCCGAGGACGGCGAGCGCCCGCGCCGTCACGTCCTCGGCCTCCCGCAGTTCCGGGACCGAGCGGGGCAGGCCGTGGCGCCAGGAGTCGACGGCGGCCAGGATCGTCACGGCGAGGGCCGGTTCGTCCGCCTCGGCCAGGGTGACCGCGAGCCCCTCGCCGAGCGCCGCCGCGACGAGGTCCGCGCACTGGGCGTCCCGCGCGGCGCGCAGCGCGTCGGCGGCGGAGGCCACGGCGGCGGCGCCCCCGCCCTCGTACGCCTCGACGCGGGCGGCGAGTCCGTTCATCACGGCCGCGAAGTGCGGTGGTGCGGGGCCGGTCTCGTACAGGCTGCCCGCCGTCTCGAGACGGCGGCGGGCCGCCTCGACGTCGCCGAGGTGGAAGGCGATGGCGGCGCCCAGGAAGCACACGAACGTCTGGGTGTCCCGCACGTGGTAGCGCTCGGCCTCCCGTGAGGCCTCGTCGAGCCCCTTCTGCGCGGTCTCCATGTCACCGGCCCGATAGGCCAGTTCGGCGAGGCGGGCGATGAGGAACGGGGTCTCGGCGTGGGCGCCGACCTCGCGGGCCAGCGCGAGGGCCTCCTCGTACGCCTCCCCGGCCTCCGTGTGGCGGCCGCGCATCATGTTGGCCTCGGCCGCGGCGCTGGCGATCTGGGCGCCCATCCAGCGGTCGCCGACCCGGCGGGAGAGGGCGCGGAGTTCGATCAGGTCCTCGTCGACTCCGGAAGCGCCGCCCGACAGGCCGCCGGGCATGTCGACGACCAGGTGCGTACGGAACATCAGGCTGACGCCGACCTCCCAGTCGCCGCCGTGGCGGCGGCAGTTGGCGACGGACGCGTCGAGGAGGGCGCGAATCCGCAGCGGGTCCTCGGTGAGGTACGCGGTGAACGGCCAGAGCAGTCCGGGGAAGCGGGCGGCCTCGGGGCCTGGTTCGGAGCCGAACGCGGCACGGACCCGGCCGACCAGGGCGAGGGTGTCGGGATCGTCGCGGTAGTGGGCGGCCGTGTGGTTCTCGACGGCGAGGAAGAAATGGAGCATGCGCAGGTGCATGCGCGGCCAGTACCGGGGGTCGGCCGGATCGTCGGGGTCCTCCCCGAGGGTGAGCGTGCGGTCGACCCAGGCCAGGCCCTCGGGGCGGTAGTTGCGCAGCCACCAGAACCAGCCCATGGCGAAGACGAGACGGTGGGCCGCGGTCTCGTCGGGCGCGGTGACGAGGACGCGGTGGAACGCGGCGCGGATGTTGTCGAGGTCCCGCTCGATCCGGTCGATCCAGGGGAGCTGTTCGAACGACCGCAGCCTCGGCTCGGCCTCCTCGGCGAGGGCCGTGAAGTGGGCGGTGTGGGCGGCCGCGGTGCTGGCGAGGAGCGTGGGGGTCTCGGCGGCGCGCTCGGCAGCGTACTCGTGGATGGTCTCCAGGAGGCGGTAGCGCATCTCGCCCTCGTCGGTGGGCGTGGCCACGACGAGGGATTTGTCGACGAGCGCGCCGAGGGTGTCGGCCGCCCCGGGGGCCAGTGCCTCGGCGGCGGCGAGGTCCCAGCCGCCGGCGAAGACGGAGACCTGGCGGAGCAGGGTGCGCTCGGCCGGTTCGAGCAGGTCCCAGGACCAGTCGACGACCGCGCGGAGGGTCTGCTGGCGGGGCAGGACCGTGCGGGAGCCGGAGGTGAGGAGACGGAACCGGTCGTCGAGGCGGTCGGCGATCTGGCGCGGGGAGAGCAGCCGGAGGCGGGCGGCGGCCAGTTCGATGGCGAGCGGCAGGCCGTCGAGGCGGCGGCAGATCTCGTCGACCGTGGCGGCGTCCGCGGCGGGGTCGAAGGACGGGCGTACGGCGCGTGCGCGCTCGGCGAAGAGGCGGTGGGCCGGGTCGGGCGGGAGCGGCTCGACGGGGCGGACCGATTCGCCGGGGACGCCGAGGGGTTCGCGGCTGGTGGCGAGGACGCGGAGCTGCGGACAGTGGGTGAGGAGGGTCTCGGCGAGGGCGGCGGCCGCGTCGATCACGTGCTCGCAGTTGTCGAGGACGAGGAGGAACGGGCGGCGCGCGAGGTGCTCCACGAGGTGGGCGGTCGGGTCGTCATGGACCGGCAGGCCGTCGCGGTTGAGCAGGTTGATCTCGCGGAGGCGAAGCGCGGAGAGCACGGCGCCGGGGAGCGCGTCGGGGTCGTCGAGCGGGGCGAGTTCGGCGATCCAGGCGGCGGGGCCCACGGCGCGCAGCGCGGCCACCTCGGCGAGCCGGGTCTTTCCGGAGCCACCGGGGCCGGTGAGGGTCACCAGGCGGGAGCGGGTCAGGTCGCCCTGGATCGCAGCGATCTCGGGCTCGCGCCCGACGAAGGAGGTGAGGCGGGGGCGGATGTTGCCGGGGGTGGGGGAGGCGGGGGTGGGGGTGGGGAGTGCGTAGGTGGCGGGGTCGGGGGTGGGGGTGAGGAGGGTGGTGGGGTCGGGGGTGGGGGGGTTGGCGGTGGGGTGGCTCGCGGTCCGCGGCTGGGGCTCGGTTCCGGGCTTGGGGTAAGGATCAGAGGCGGGATGAGGCTGGGAGTTGGGGTGGCGCTCGGAGTCCGGGTGCGGCCTGGGTCGGGGCTTTGGCTCGGGGACGTACGCGAGGAGTTCGTGGTGGAGGCCGATGAGTTCGGGGCCCGGGTCGGCGCCGAGTGCGTCCGCGAGGGTGCGGCGGGCCGACTCGTACGCGGCGAGGGCGTCGGCGTGGCGGCCCTCGGCCCGCAGGGCGCGGATGAGGTGGGCCTGGAAGGCCTCGTCGTACGGGTACGTGGTGGTGAGCTCGGTCAGTTCCGGTACGAGTCCGTCGCTGGCACCCCGGCGCAGGTCGGCCTCGACGCGGCGGCGCAGGGCCGCGAGCCGCTGGGCCTCGGGCCGGACGCCCGCCGGTTCGGGGAGGTCGGCGAGGGCGGGGCCCCGGAAGAGGGCCAGGGCCTCCCGGAGGAGGGCGGCGGCGGTCTCGGGGTCGTCGGCGTCGAGGCGGGTGCCCGCGTCCCTGACGGTGCGCTCGAAGACGTACAGGTCGATGTCGTCAGGGCCGGCGACGAGCCGGTAGCCGGGGCCGGGGGTCGAGGCGACGGCCTCGGCGCCGAGGACCCGGCGGAGGCGGCCGACGAGGGCCTGGAGGGCGGCGGGCGCGTCCTGCGGCGGGTCGTCCCCGTACACGTCGTCGGCGAGCTCGGTGGTGGAGGCGGCCCGTCCGCCGCGCAGCGCGAGCGCGGCGAGGAGCGCGCGCAGGCGGGCGCCGCCGAGGGGGAGGGGGGTGCCGCGGGGGTCGAGGGCCTCGGTGGTGCCGAGGATGAGATACCGCACCGGCCCATTGTGTCCGGTGGCCTCGGGGCGCGCCTCGGGGTTTACCCGGGTGGGACCCTCAGAAGGCGCCGGTGTCCAGGTCGAAGCCGAGAGGGTCAGGGAGCGGGACGACTGTCCCCAGCTTGTGGATGTACTTGTGGGCGTAGTCGTCGCCGACAGGCTCGGAGCAGACGACGGCCTCGCCGGCCTCACGGTCGATCATCAGGTAGACGGGGATGCCGGCCCGGGCGTAGGCCAGGATCTTCTGTACACGGTCCCGGCTGGCCGTGGAGGAGGAGGTCACCTCTGCGACAAGGAGGACGGGGTCGGGGGAGTGCCACTCCTGCTGGTCGGCGAAGCAGTCCCTGGGGGCGATGACGAGGTCCGGGATGACACGCACAGTGCCGGTGACGCCGGGGAGGTACAGACCGATGCCCGTGGAGTTGCGCAGTTCCTTGTCGACGCGGCGGGCAATGACCTGCTCCACCATCTCCGTCACGATCTTCTCGTGCTCGCCGTTGGCCGGAGGCACCACGCAGATCTCCCCTTCGATCAGCTCCACGCGCCAGCCCTTGGGGGCCAGTGCACTGAACAGCTCGAAGGTCTCCTCGAGACTCGCACCCTCACGTTCGGGCATGCCCTCGGAGAACGCGTCTTCCGGAACCGGCAGCGGCATCGCCATGGCGGACCTCCTTCGCTCGGGTGCAACGGTTTCAGCTTAGGCCCGACGTCGGGTCGGAGTCCGGGAAGCGTTCAGTCGAACGAGCGTGCTGTGACGTTTCACCCCGCGGGCTCCCCCACCTCACGCCGGCAACGACCCCGACGCCGGGATCAGGGGGCCCTGGACCGCTCGGTGCGCGCGGGGTTCCGTCGTGTTCGTCCAGCAGGAGCCTCGGCGGGCGAGGAGGCGGTGGAGCCAGAGTTCGGTGGAGACCAGGTCGGCGAGGCCGTCCAGGGGGACCGGGGCGCCGTCGGCCGCCGCGGTCAGGGCCTCGCGGACGACGCGGGCGTCGATCAGGCCCGCGTCCGCGAGGAGCGGGGCGTCGAAGAGGGCCAGGAGGTGGGGGAGCGCAGCGCGCAGGCCCGCGCGTTGGGCGGCGGCCGGGACCGCCGGGTGGGGCGCGCCCCAGCCGACGGGGAGGTCGTGGACGCCGGCGCCCGTGAGGACCGTGCGCAGGATGCCCGCCCGGGCGTCCGGCTGGACCCGGAGCGACTCGGGGAGGTCGCGGCAGGCGCGGACGACCTGGTTGTCGAGGAACGGGGCGTGCAGCCGCTGGCCGCGGATCTCCGCCGCCTGTTCCAGGACCCGGTGGTCGGCCGCCGCGCGGGCCAGGGCGGCACGCGCGCGTGCCTCGCCCGGGCGCTGCACGGAGGTGGGAAGCGTCGCCGCGCGGTTCAGGCGAACCGATACTTCAGCCAGCGCCTCCCCCGTCATCCAGCGCGCCGCGGGCCCCGGCCGCGACCAGGTGAGGGCGGAGAGCGAGGCCTCCAGGGGGCCGAAGCCGTCGGGGGGCGTGCGGTTCGCCTCCTGGACGCGGCGCGCCGCCGCCTCCAGACCGGTGCGGTACGGGGTACGGGCCAGCCGCCGCGCCGCCCGGTACACGGTCAGCGGCACCAGGAGCGCGCCAGCCGACGCGCCCGACGCCTTGGCGAGCGCCGCCACCGGCCGCACCAGGGAGCGGCGCCTGCGGTCCATCAGGAGGTCGGCGAGGCGCGCCGGGTGCGCGTCCAGGACCTGCTTGGCGCCCATGCCCGTGAAGTGGTCGGCGCTGCCGCCCGCGAGGCGCCTGCGGTGGCGTTCGGCCGTGACCAGGGCGGGACCCGGTTCGTCCGTGAGCGGTCCGTCCAGGGCGGCGTACGGGAGCGCCTCCTCGCCGGCCGCGACGACCACGTGGTGCAGGCGCGGGTCGGCCGCGATCTCCCCCGCCCGCTTCAGCTCGTCCTCCCGGTCCGCACCGGCCCGGGTCGCCAGGTCGTTGAAGGTGACCGCGAGCAGCCGTTCCCCCGCGCCCGACCCGTGGCCGAGGATCGTGCCCGGCCGCCCCGGCAGCCCCGCCGCGAGGAGGGCCAGCGTGCCGGAGGCGCTGCCGCCTGACAGGTCGGCGCCGATGCCGGGCGCCGGGCCGCCGCCCCGGGCCGCGCGCCGGTCGGCGGGGCCCATCCCGGGAACCGGGCCCGGGTCGGGCAGCGGGGCCTCGGGCGCGTGCCGGGGCGCGGTGAGCCGGGCCCTGACGGCCTCGACCAGGGCGTCCCGTACCCCTTCGACGGCCTGCCGGGCGTCGGACTCGGGCGCCGCGACCGCGAGCGAGGCCACCGTCTCGTACCCGGCGATCTCCCGCGAGCCCTCCCGCAGGATCAGCGCGTGGCCGGGCGGGACCCGCCGCACCCCTTCGTACGGGGTCGAGTCGCGGAGCGCCTCCGGGGTCTCCGGGCAGGCGAGCAGGGCGCCCAGGTGACCGATGTCGAGCTGAGCCTCGACGAGGTCGGCGAGCGGCAGGGCGGCGGTCGCGTAGGCGGTGCCGCCGGCCCACGGGGTGTGGAACACCGGCCGGGCGCCCGCGAGATCACCGGTGACGGTGACGCGGCGGCCTGCCTTGACGACGACGGTGTAGCTGCCGGCCCACGCCGTCAGATGCCGCAGTGCGCCCCCGCGCGCGGTGAGCAGGCCGATCCGCAGTTCCTCGTCGGTGGCGGCGCAGCAGCCGAGCACGGCGAGGCGGGTCTGGTCGTCGACGGCGACCACGCGCACCTCGTCGGGGCGCCAGTCGCCGACCGCCCACAGGGGATCGGGGTCGCCCCAGAGGAGTTGCGCGCCCACCGGCTGCACCGTGTGGACGGTGCGCCCGCCGGCCGGTGTGGTGCGGGAGTTCGCGTAGCCGGTCGCGCCGGAGTCGTAGCCGGAGTCGTAGCCGGAGTCGTAGTCGGTCCCGCCGGAGCCGTAGCCCGCCGAGGAGTCGAATCCGGTCCCGCCGGAGCCGTAGCCCGCCGAGGAGTCGAATCCCGCTGTGGAGTCGTAGCCGCCGTACACCGCTCCCGCCCGCGCGCCCGCGGTCGTTGCGAAGCTCGCGGCGACACTGCTCCAGCCCACCAGCCATCGCATCGGCGCCTCCACGTCCGTTTCGGTGGGAGACATGCTGCCACGACAACGGCGCACGGGGCGGCGTCCGGGTGCACGCGCGCGAAAGCCGAATGCGCCCCTGGCATGGGCCAGTTGGGTACCGGCGTCATTCGGCCAAATATCGACCCTCCCCGGAGGGCTTCGAAGGCGTCCAGGGCTCCGCCCGACCCACCTCCGGCCCTCACGCGTCACCGGCAGCCCGGGAGGCGCTCTCGCCTCCCGGCGCCGTCCGCCGCCCGCGGGGAGCAGAGCGGCGGTGTCCCCCAGCCCACTGGTCCGGGACACCGTTCCCGGCCGAGCGGGCCGACCCACGCACCGCCCATGGAAGCGCTCCCCCCGCCGGCCGGACGAGAGCGCACGGCCGGGCGCACGGCCACACGGCGGGAGCACGGGCCGGGAGGCCGACCCCTTCCGCCGGTCGATCACACAACAATCTCGCCATACGGAACACCGCCCCTTAACGGTAGGGATGCGGCGAACTACGCTGTGTTTACGAATGCCGCACGCCTATGCCCGGTGTCGTGGCGGCCGTCTGGGTTGTCGAGGGGTGGCGTCATGTCCAGGGAGCAACGCGGGCCGAACGAAAAGCTCGGCACGGTTCTCGCCCTCGCGGGAATCAGCAACGCCGGGCTCGCCCGGCGCGTCAACGACCTCGGTTCACAACGGGGACTGACGCTTCGTTACGACAAGACGTCGGTCGCCCGGTGGGTGTCGAAGGGCATGGTGCCGCAGGGCGCCGCCCCGCACCTCATCGCCGCCGCGATCGGCCAGAAGCTCGGCCGGCCCGTGCCGCTGCACGAGATCGGGCTCGCGGACGCCGACCCGGCGCCCGAGGTGGGGCTCGCCTTCCCGCGCGACGTGGGCGAGGCGGTCCGCTCGGCCACCGACCTGTACCGGCTGGATCTCGCCGGGCGACGAGCCGGCGGCGGTGGCATCTGGCAGTCGCTGGCCGGCTCCTTCGCCGTCAGCGCGTACGCGACGCCCGCCTCCCGCTGGCTGATAACCCCCGCCGATCCGTCGGTGGAGCGCGAGGCCCCCCGCCCCGGCTCCGGCGGCGAGGACCCTGGCTCCGCCGCCGCGGCGGCCGCGGAGCACGCGCGCGTGGGGCACAGCGATGTCGCCAAGCTCCGTGAGGCCGCCGAGGACGCGCGCCGCTGGGACTCCAAGTACGGCGGTGGGGACTGGCGTTCGTCGATGGTGCCCGAGTGCTTACGCGTGGACGCGGCGCCGCTGCTGCTCGGCTCGTACTCGGACGAGGTCGGCCGCGCGCTCTTCGGGGCGACCGCCGAGCTCACGCGGCTGGCCGGCTGGATGGCCTTCGACACCGGCCAGCAGGAGGCCGCCCAGCGCTACTACATCCAGGCCCTGCGGCTCGCCCGCGCCGCCGCGGACGTGCCCCTCGGCGGGTACGTCCTCGCCTCCATGTCCCTGCAGGCCACCTACCGGGGCTTCGCCGACGAGGGCGTCGACCTCGCCCAGGCCGCCCTCGAACGGAACCGGGGGCTCGCCACCGCCCGCACCATGTCCTTCTTCCGGCTCGTCGAGGCCCGCGCGCACGCCAAGGCCGGCGACGGCCCGGCCGCGGCGGCCGCCCTGAAGGCCGCCGAGGGGTGGCTGGAGCGGTCCCGGGCGGGCGACGCCGACCCGACGTGGCTGGGCTTCTACTCGTACGACCGGTTCTGCGCCGACGCCGCCGAGTGCTACCGGGACCTGAAGGCGCCCCGCGAGGTGCGCCGCTTCACCGAGCAGGCGCTGTCCCGTCCGACCGAGGAGTTCGTCCGCTCGCACGGGCTGCGGCTCGTCGTCTCGGCCGTCGCCGAGCTGGAGTCCGGCAATCTGGACGCGGCCTGCGCGGCGGGCACGCGCGCGGTGGAGGTGGCGGGGCGGATCTCCTCGGCGCGGACGACCGAGTACGTACGGGATCTGCTGCACCGGCTCGAACCGTACGGGGACGAGCCGCGCGTGGTGGAGCTGCGGGAGAGGGCTCGACCGCTGCTTGTCGCGCCGGTGTGAGGGGGCGGGGGGTGCGGGGCGCCTTGTGGGGCTTGCGGGGCTTATGGGGCCTGTGGGGTGCGGTCGCGCCAGTGTGACCTGTGCGGCCGCGCGTCGCGCTCTGCCCGCGTGAGCTGCGTCTCGTGACGTCGCGCGAGGTTTCGCGGGATTGTCAGTGGGCCAGTGCACTATCGGGGGTGGGAGGTGACAGGTGGCGCTGGTGTTTGACTGCGACGTACTGGTGATCGGCGGCGGGATCGTCGGTCTGTCGACGGCGTACGCCCTGACGCGCGCCGCCCCCGGCACCCGGGTCACCGTCCTGGAGAAGGAGCACGCCCCCGCGAAGCACCAGACCGGGCGCAACAGCGGGGTGATCCACAGCGGGATCTACTACCGGCCCGGCTCCCTCAAGGCGCGGTTCGCGGTCGAGGGCGCGGCCGAAATGGTCAAGTTCTGCGCGGAGTGGGGCATTCCGTACGAGGTGACGGGGAAGCTCGTGGTCGCCACCTCGCGCGACGAGCTTCCCCGGCTGCACGCGCTCGTGCAGCGCGGCAGGGAGAACGGCATCCCGGTGCGGGAGCTCGGCCCGGCGCAGATCAGCGAGTACGAGCCGCGGGTGCGGGGGCTGGCCGCGATCCATGTCGGCACGACCGGCATCTGCGACTACACGGCGGTCGCCGGGCGGCTCGCGGAGGCCTCGGGGGCGCGGATCCTGTACGGCGCCGAGGTCACCGTCATCGACCGACGCCCGTGGGGTGTCGCCGTGCGGACGGCGGACGGGCGGATCGTGCGGGCGCGGGTCCTGGTGAACTGCGCGGGGCTGCACTGCGACCGGATCGCGCGGCTCGCGGGCGACGACCCGGGGATGCGGATCGTCCCCTTCCGTGGGGAGTACTACGAGCTGGCGGATCCCTCGCTCGTGCGGGGGCTGGTCTATCCGGTGCCGGACCCGGCGTTCCCGTTCCTCGGGGTGCATCTGACGCGGGGCATCGACGGCGGCGTCCACATCGGACCGAACGCGGTGCCGGCGCTCGCCCGGGAGGGGTACGGCTGGTCCGTCGTCCGCCCGCGCGAACTGGCCGCGACGCTGGCCTGGCCCGGGTCGTGGGCGATAGCCCGCGAGCACTGGCGGTACGGGGCGGGTGAGCTGCGGCGCTCGCTGTCGAAGCGGGCCTTCACGGAGGCGGTACGGCGGCTGCTGCCGGTGGTGGAGGAGTCCGACCTGCGGCGCGCGGCGCCCGGGGTGCGGGCGCAGGCGGTGCAGCGGGACGGGACGCTGGTCGACGACTTCCTGATCCGGGAGGCGGCGCGGACGGTCCACGTGCTGAACGCGCCCTCGCCTGCGGCGACGGCTTCCCTGCCGATCGGGCGGGAGGTGGCTCGGCGGGCGCTGGCGCGGTTGTAGCTTCGCGGGTGGAAGGCGGGGGGCGGCGTGGTCGGTTGCGGCGTGATCGGTTGCGGTCCGACCGGTTGCGGTCCGACCGGTTGAAGCCCCCCACCCCGCCCCTTCCCGAAACCCTGCCGGGGGCTGGTGGGGAGGGAGGGGGAGTTTTTCTACCCGGGGCTTCGCCCCCGGCCCCCCGAGGCGGCAGCTCCGCGCCGCCGACGCCAACGCCCCTCCCGGGGCCCGGCCGCTCCGCGGCAGGCCCGCCCGCTTCCCAGCGGCCCAGCCCACTCCGGGCAGGCTCCCCAGCCCCCCCCTGACGGCACTCGGGTCCTCGCCCTCTGCCTGGCGGGCTCGGCAGGCTCCCTCTCCCGCGTGGGCTCAGCAGGCGACCCGCCCCGCGCGGCCCGACAGGGACCCGCCCCGCGTGGGGCCCGGGCAGAGGCGCCCTCGCAGGTGGCGGCAGGGCCTTCCTCCTCCCGGCCCCCGCAAGCGCCCTCCCTCCTGGACCTCGGTAGCGGCGTGGCGATCGTAGAATCGGACATTGTGTCCGAGCAGCCAGAGAACAGCCCGCAGTCTGTCGTCGCCGACTCCGTCCAGCCCGTCGCGCGGCGGGGCAGTCGGATGTTCGCCCCCGGTGAGGGGCCCCTGCCCGATCCCGCCGGGGCTCATCACGAGCGGCGGATCCGGAGTTTCCAGCCGCGACGTAGCCGTGTCACCTACGGGCAGGCCGAGGCCATGCTCAAGCGGTGGCCGGACTGGGGCCTCGACATCGACGGCAAGCGGGTCCTCGACCTCGGCGAGATGTTCGACGGGCTCCCGGTCGTCCTGGAGATCGGCTTCGGCATGGGCGAGGCGACCGCGCAGATGGCCGCCGCCGACCCCGGCACCGGCATCCTCGCCGTGGACGTCCACACCCCCGGCCAGGGCAACCTCCTCGGCCTCGCCGACCGCAACGGCCTCACCAACGTCAGGGTCGCCAACGGCGACGCGATCATCCTGCTCCGCGAGATGCTCGACAAGGACTCCCTCGACGGCTGCCGCGTCTACTTCCCCGACCCGTGGCCCAAGGCCCGCCACCACAAGCGGCGGCTGATCCAGCCCGAGTTCCTCAGCCTCCTCGCGACCCGGCTCAGGCCCGGCGGCGTGCTGCACTGCGCCACCGACTGGGAGTCGTACGCCGAGCAGATGCTGGAGGTGCTCTCCGCCCACCCGGACTTCGAGAACACCCGCGCCGACGGCGGCTTCTCGCCCCGCCCGGACTTCCGGCCCGTCACCCGCTTCGAGGGGCAGGGCCTGGACAAGGGGCACGTCGTGCACGACCTCCTCTTCCGGAGGAAGTGACAGGACAGGAAGTGACAGGGAGTACGTAACTCCTTCGCCCGGTGTCGGTGGGGGTCGTTAGGGTCGCTCACGTGTCGAACCCCGTCCCCGCCGAAGCCGCGACCGCCCCCGTCCCGCACCGGGACACCGAAGAGCCGGCCTTCCCGGCCGCCGCCGACCGGTCCCAGTGGCGCTACCGGCCCCGCCTCGCCTTCTGGCGCAGCCGGCTGGTCCGGGTCGTCGCCGTGATCACCCTGCTCGCGCTCTGCGCCCTGTTCATCCTGGCGCTGGTCCGCGAGCAGACCGGCACCCAGGGCTTCCTCGTCGGCCTGGGCCTCGCGGTGCTTCCCGTACCGCTGCTCATGGCCGCGTTCCGCTGGCTCGACCGGGTCGAGCCCGGCCCCTGGAAGAACCTGCTCTTCGCCTTCGCGTGGGGCGCCTTCGCCGCCGCGCTCGTCGCGATCCTGGCGAACTCCTTCGCGGTCCGCTGGATCGCGACGGCCACCGCCGACCCGGACTCGGCGGACACCCTCGGCGCCACCCTGGTCGCACCGGTCGTGGAGGAGAGCGCGAAGGCCGCCGCGATCCTGCTGCTCTTCCTCTTCCGCCGACGCCACTTCGGCGGGCTCGTCGACGGTGTCGTCGTCGCCGGTTTCACCGCCACCGGATTCGCCTTCACCGAGAACATCCTCTACCTCGGCAACGCCTTCGGCGAGGACCAGGAGTTCGGCGCCACCGGCATCGGCATGGTGACCGCCGGAACCTTCTTCGTCCGGGTCGTGATGTCGCCCTTCGCGCATCCCCTCTTCACCGTGCTCACCGGCATCGGCTTCGGCTTCGCCGCCCTCGCACCACGCGGGAAGCGGATCCGGCGGGTCCTGCTGCCGATCGCCGGGCTGCTCCTCGCCATGGGCATGCACGCCGCCTGGAACGGCGCCGCCACCTTCGGCGGCCCCCTGGCCTTCTACGCGGTGTACGGCTGCTTCATGGTCCCCGCCTTCGGCCTGCTGACCTGGCTCGCGGTCTGGAGCCGGCAGCGCGAGCTGCGCACGATATCCGGGGAGCTCCCGGCGTACGCGGCGGCCGGCTGGCTCTCCCCCGCCGAGCCGCTCGCCCTCTCCTCGATGCGCGCCCGCCAGCTGGCCCGCGGCTTCGCCGCCCGGACGTACGGTCCTCCGGCCGCGCGGGCCGTCGGCGAGTACGAGTCCTTCGCGACCTCCCTCGCGTTCCTCCGGGACCGGGCCCGGCGCGGCACCGCGGGCCCCGACTTCCCCGCCCGGGAGCAGGAGCTCCTGCACCACCTCTGGCAGCGCCGGGCCGTCGCCTCCCCCGCGCTCACGTACGCGGCGCGGGCGACCGGGCGGGTGTGGGCGCCGCCGCAGTATCTGGACTACGGCGGCTACAACCCCTACCGGAGTTAGGCGGAGTGAGCCGGCACCTCAGAACGCCCGTACCTCAGAACGCCCGTACCTCAGAACGCCGACGCCTCCGTCAGAAGCGTCAGTTCCGCCTCCGTGAGGGTCAGGTCCGCGGACGCGACCAGGGCCGGGAGCTGCTCGACCGTGCGGGCCGAGGCGATGGGCGCGACGACCGTCGGGCGGGAGGCGAGCCAGGCGAGGGCGACGGTGGCGAGTTCGGCCTCGTGGGCCTCGGCGACCGCGTCGAGCGCGGAGAGCACGGCCCTGCCCCGCTCGGTGTCCAGGTGCTCGCCGGCCCCGGAGGCGCGGACGCTGTCGACGGTGGCGCCGGGGCGGTACTTGCCGGTGAGGAAGCCGGAGGCGAGCCCGAAGTACGGGACGGCGGCGAGTCCGGCGTTCTCGACGGTCTCCAGGAGCGGGCCCTCGTAGGTGTCGCGCGAGACCAGGTTGTAGTGCGGCTGGAGCGCGACGTACCGGGCGAGGCCCTCGGCCTCCGCGAAGTCGAGGGAGGCGCGCAGCCGCTCAGGGGAGATGTTGGAGGCGGCGACGGCCCGCACCTTGCCGTCCTTCACGAGCTGGTCGAGGGCGGTGACGATCTCCTCGACCGGGACCGACTCGTCGTCGAAGTGCGTGTAGTACAGGTCGATGCGGTCGGTGCCGAGGCGGCGCAGGGATTCCTCCGCGGCGGCCTTGATGGTGGTGGCGGAGAGCCCCTTGAAGTGGGGGTGGGCGCCGACCTTGGTGGCGACGACGATGTCGTCGCGCTTGCCGCGGGAGGCGAGCCAGCGGCCGATGACGGTCTCGGACTCGCCGCCCTCGTTGCCCTCGGCCCAGGCGGAGTACATGTCCGCGGTGTCGACGAAGTTCCCGCCGGCGGCGGCGTAGGCGTCGAGCACGGCGAAGGACTGTGCCTCGTCGGCGGTCCAGCCGAAGACGTTGCCGCCCAGGGCGAGCGGGAAGACGTGCAGTTCGGAAGAGCCCAGCGGGCGGAGAGAGGTCACGGGTCGGTCAACCCTCCGCGCCGCCGGGACTATTCCGGGTGGGGCATGGGTGCGTCAGATCGACAGGCCCTTGGAGCGGAGCCAGGCCGCCGGGTCGATGCCGTCGCCGCCCGCGGTGTGGACCTCCATGTGGAGGTGGGCGCCGGTGACGTTGCCCGTGGCGCCCACGCGGCCGATCGTCTCGCCGGTCGTCACGGTCTGGCCGGCGCTGACGGTCATGGAGGAGAGGTGGGCGTACCAGATCTCGGTGCCGTCCTCCATCTCCAGGACGACCCGGTAGCCGTACGAGCCGGACCAGCCGGCCGACTTGACGGTGCCGCTGTGGACGGCCTTGAGCGGGGTGCCCGTGGGCGCGGCGAAGTCGAGACCGGTGTGGTAGCCGGAGGACCACATCGAGCCGGACTGCATGTAGGTGGCGCTGATGCTGTACGAGGACAGGGGCATCGAGTAGCTGGCGGCGAGCTGCGCGAGGCGCTCGGCCTCCGCCGCCGCGGCCTGCCGCTCGGCCTCCGCCTTGGCTTCCGCCTCCGCCTTGGCCTTGGCTTCCGCCTCCGCCTTGGCCTTCGCGTCGGCGGCCGCCTTCTCCGCCGCCGCCGCCTTGGCCGCGGCCTCGGCCGCCGCCTTCTCGGCCGCGAGCTTCTCCGCGGCCAGCTTCTCGGCGGCGTCGGCGGAGGCCTGCTGCTGCTCGGCCTGCTGGAGGATGCGGGCGCGCAGGATCTCTCCCGCGTCGGCCGCGTCGGCGGTCGTGGGCGTCCCGGCCTGCGCGGTGAGGGCAGCCTGGGCGGTGCCGTTCGCTCCGGTTCGGGCGGTGTCGTCCGCCGTGGTGGTGCCGTCCGCCTTCTCGCCGGCCGGGGTGACGTACGTGGCGGCGGTGAGCGGGTTCGTGTTGGACCCGGTCCCGGTGAGGGTGTCCTGGAGCTGCGCGTCCGCGTCGTCGGCGAAGAACTCGCCGACGCCGGGGAGGTCCTCGGCCGAGGGGAGGTTCAGGTCCGGGAGGTCGGGGAGCGATATGGCGACCGGCGGCTTCTCCTGCGCGGTGGCGAGGCCGCCCGCGCCGACAGCCGCGATGACGCCGACGCCGAGGACGGTGGAGGAGCGGGCGAAGTTGGAGCGCTGCTTGACGACCCGGTGCCGACCGCGGGTCTCGGCGCGGAGGGTTCCCTCGGTGGGGTTCCACTCGGTGTCCGGAGCGGCGGGGCCCGCACCACCACCGAAGGCATCGAAGGGGGCTTCGGGTGCGGGAGTGTTGGACGCCACGAAGGCGCGCTCCTTTCCTTCCTTCTCGCCTACCGGGTTAGCTGACGGGTTCGGAGCAGGAAGGTCTCCTACGGGCACGTTCGCACAGGTGCGAAGGGCCCGATTCACCCCAATTGGTGGTTCCCCGGTTCCTCTTCAGGATTCGGCGCGTGCGCACGGTGCCGCCTCTTGCGACGGCTGGGACGACCGCGCTGCGTTATCGAACGTTAATAGACAGGGGGGTCCGATTCCAAGCCGTTCCCAGTGATCGTTCATTGAATTGGTAGAGAAACGCCCGAGTTGACCCCCCTTCAGCAAGGGGCCTTCAAACACCGAGAATCTGACGTTATGTCAATTGTTATCGCAGTGACACCCTCCGACTACGCCTGGTGACCACCGCCGCGCGGCGGCACCACCGGCATCGTCCGGCGCCTCTCCGGCTGCCCCGTCGCCGGCCTGCTCAGCGCGAGCAGCGCCATGTCGTCCGTCGACCCGCCGCCCGTGTGCAGCCGTACGTCGTCCACCAGCGCGTCGAGCAGCTCCTCGGGCCCCGGGAAGATCCGCCCCGCGAGCCGTTCCGCCGGGTCGTAGAAGACGCCCCGCGCGTCGCGCGCCTCCGAGAGGCCGTCCGTGTAGAACAGCAGCGTCGCGCCCGGCGGGTACGGCCACTCCTCGGCCCGGTCCGGCCACGCCGCCAGCTCGCCCATGCCGAGCGGCAGCGCCGGCTCCGCCGGGTCCAGCACGTCCAGGCTTCCGTCCACGTACAGCAACAGCGGTGGCGGATGACCGCGGTTGACGATCCGTACGACCCCGCCGCCGTCCTCACGCCCGTGCGGGATCTCCGCCAGGACGGCCGTCGTGAATCCCTCGAAGGCGTCGAGCCCGTGTCTGCGGGTGCCCTCCCGGGCCAGCGCCCGCTCCAACCGCTGCGCCACCCCCTCCAGGCTCCGCTCCTGCTCGGCCGCCTCCCGGAACGCACCGATCACCACGGCGACGGCCTCGACGGCGTCCATCCCCTTGCCCCGGACGTCCCCGACGACGAGCCGCACCCCGTGCGGGGTCTCCTGCACGGCGAACAGGTCGCCGCCGATGAACGCGTCCGCCTGCGCCGCCTCGTAACGGGCCGCGCACTGCAGCCCGCCGATCCGCTCGGCCGGCGTCGGCAGCACCGCCTTCTGCGCGGTCTCCGCGATGACCCGCGCGGAGGCCAGCCGCTCGCCGCTGCGCCGCACGACCCGGTTGATGAGGAGCGCGAGCGCGGAGACGGTGACGACGGTGAGGGTCTCGGTGAGGGCCGGGATGCCCGTCACGGTGCCGTTGTAGACGTGCAGCCCGACGGAGGCGAGGACGGCGGCGATCCCGGTCACCAGGGTCGTGAGCGTCGAGAAGAAGGGCGCCGCGATGAGAGGGGCGGCGGAGAAGAGCGGAGCGGCGGTGTACGCGGGCGGCGTCGACACGTCGAAGACGACACCGCCCACGATGACGAGCGGCGGCAGCGCACGGAGGAAGCGCCGGGCACCGCCGTACGGACCGCGGCCCTCGCCGCCCCGCCGCCCGCCGTCCGCCGCTCCTGGGGGGTGCCCCACCTGTGCTCTCCTGCCCGGTCCGTACCGGCACGGTGTTCCGTACCTCCGCGCCCTCCCAGGGTGACCGCCACCGCACCCGGCGGCGACCTCCACGGGGCCGACTGGCGTACGCACGCCGGAGCGGCGGCCTGTCCGCCCGGCGCGCACGCGGCCCGCGCGCGCGGAGCGGCGGCCTGTCCGCGCGGCCCGCGCGCGCCAGGTACCCGGACGCGGCCCGCGCGCGCCCGGCACGCGGCCCGCACGGTCCGCGCCGTGCCCGGCACCCCGCCCGCCCCCGGTCCCTAGTCCGCCGCCGCCATCGGCGCCTCCGCGAGTCGTCCGCCGCGGGCGAGGAGGGCGACCGCCGCCGCGCACACCAGGCCCACCGCGCACAGCGCCAGCCAGGGCACCACCGACCAGCCGGTCACGTCGAGCAGCGCGCCCGTCCCCAGGTTCCCGAGGGTGATCCCGATCCCGCAGACCGTGTTGTAGAGCCCGTAGTGGGTGGCCACCCAGCGCCCCCGGGACAGGGCGACGACGGTGTCCATCTCGTACGGGTAGAGCACGGCGTTCGCCATGGCCAGGACCGCCGCGCAGAGCAGCAGCCCCGCCACGCCCCGGCCCAGGGCCGCCGGGACCAGGAACGCCCCGCCCATCAGCGCGAGCCCGAGGACCAGGCACCGCTCGCGGTCGAGGCGGCGCCGGCACCAGGCCGTGATCCTCAGCTGCCCGGCGAGCGCGACCAGCGCCGAGACGACGAACAGCGCCGTCGTGAGCCCCGTGCCCTCCGCCGCGAGCGGCAGCGCCAGATAGACCTGGAAGGACAGCACGTACGAGCCGGTCATGGCGAGCGAGAAGAGCCAGAAGGTGCGGTGGGAGAGGACGGTGCGGAACTGCCCCCGCTCACCCTTCCCGGCGGCCGGAGGCGTCCCACCGCTCATGGGCAGATGCCGGAGCTGTACGAGCGTCAGGCCGGCGAACAGGACCGCCGCCACCGTGCACGTCAGCCGGAACGACACCCCGGTGAGCGCCACCCCCACGAGCGGCCCGAGCAGGATGCCCGCCTGGTAGTACGCGTTGAACAGCGCGAAGGCCTGCACCCGCCGCTCCTCCCCGGCCTCCGCCGCGAGGCAGGCCCGGACCGCCGGGTTGAACAGCGCCCCCGCGAGCCCGGTCGCGAGCGAGGCGGCGATCAGCGCCGGCAGCGACTGCGCGAAGGCGAGCGCCCCGAAGCCGACCGTCCGCAGCGCGCAGCCGGCCACGATGAGCGGTTTGAAACCGAGCCGGTCGGCGAGCGCCCCGCCGACCAGGAACATGCCCTGCTGGGAGAGGTTCCGGGCGCCGAGAACGAGGCCGACCGCCCAGGCCGCCATGCCGAGCCCGTCCGCGAGGTGCGCGGCCAGGAACGGCATCAGCATGTAGAAACCGAGGTTGATGGTGAGCTGGTTGAGGAAGAGCAGCCGCACGGCCGGGTCGAAGGTACGGCTCTGCTTCCAGATGCCTCCCCGCGGAGGCGCGGTCGTGGTGCTCAACGCCCCAGCCCCCGCCGGTCCAGGACCCTGCGGGTCCAGCCGTCGACGGGCGCGCCCGCCTCGTACGCGACCGGGTCCTCCCGCACCGGCCCGTCGAGGAGCCCGTGCTTCGCGCAGAACTCGTCGTTGAAGACGGTGTCGAAGTACCGCTGCGGCCCGTCGGGGAAGACGGCCGCGATCCGGGTCCCGCGCGGCCGGGTGCGCGCCAGCCACCCGGCGACGAGTGCGACCGCCCCCACGCTCCATCCGCCGGTGGCGAACTGACGCGAGGCCAGCCGGCGGGCCGCCCGTACCGCCTCGGCGGGGGCCACCCAGTGGACCTCGTCGAAGGCCCCGTGGTCGACGTTGGCCGGATGGATCGAGGAGCCCAGGCCGCGCATCAGCCGCTCCCCGGCGGGGAGCCCGAAGACGGTGGAGTTCACCGAGTCCACGCCGACGAGCTCCAGCGCGGGGCTGCCGCCGGCGCGCAGCGCGCGGGAGATCCCGGCCGAGTGGCCGCCGGTGCCGACCGCGCAGACGAGGACGTCGATCCGGTCGAGCTGCCCGGACAGTTCGGCGGCGAGCCCGGCGTAGGCGTCGCAGTTGTCGGGGTTCCCGTACTGGTTGGGCCACCAGGCCCCGTCGAGGCGCAGGAGCAGCTCGGCGACGAGGTCCATCCTGGCCTGCTGCCAGCCGCCCCGCGGGCTGGGCTCGGGCGCGACGTGGACCCGCGCGCCGTGGGCGACGAGCATCCGCTCGACGATCGGTTCGAGGCCGGGATCGGTGACGACGTGCACGGGGTGGCCGTGGAGCACGCCCGCGAGGGCGAGTCCGAGGCCGAGCGTCCCGGAGGTCGACTCGACGATCGGCGCGCCGGGCCGCAGCTCACCGCGGCGGCGGGCCTGCTCGACCATGTAGAGGGCGGCGCGGTCCTTGATGCCGCCGAAGTTGAAGCCTTCGAGCTTGGCCCAGTAGCCGTCGTCCGTCCAAAGGACGGGGGTGTTGCCGACGGTCTGCACGGCGAGGGGCGGGGTGTTGCCGAACAGGAGACTGTTCACGGGTTCTACGTCCTTGAGGTGGTACGCCGGAGGGAACCTGGTCACGCGGGTGCGAAGGGCACCCCTGGACCCGGCTCAGTTCCGGTCCACTCCGAGGGCGATCAGCAGAAGGCCCGGCTCGGGACCGGGTCCCGCCCTGCCCCGGACGCAGCGCGCGCGGGGGTCGGTGCGGAGGTCCGCCGTGTACGAGGACGGGGTGACGGTCCCGCCGGCGTCCGGCGCGGCGAGCTGTGAGGCGGCCGTCTGCGCGGGCAGGTGGGCGTCGAAGGACCACACCTCTCCGGACCGCTCGCAGCCGTGCGGCAGGGCGGGGGCGGAGACGGTCGCGGTGCCGGAGGAGGGCAGGACGTGCCCGTGCGCTCCGTGGCAGACGCTCATCAGGAGGGCGAGGAGCGCGAGCAGGACGAGGACGGCGGGCGCCCGCCGTCGTAGGTCACTCACACGCTCGTCACTCATGGTGCGCGTGAGACTACGGTGGGGTGTCGCGCACCGGCAAAGCGACGGGCACGGTTTTGGCCACCGTTTACTTCCTCTTACTTCCGGCGATCGCCGCTACGGGCCTCGGCCCTACAGGTTCCGCTCCGCGTAGACCGCCATCGCGTCCCGGACGAGGAGCGCGGTGCCCTCACCGTGCTTGTCGTAGTTCACGGTGAAGCGCGGGTCGTCGACGTACATGCGGCCGAGGCCGATCACGTACTCCTTGGTCGGGGTCGTGGTGGCCGACAGCCACGCGATCTGGCGCCGTGTGAGGGCCTGCACCTCGTCGCTGTCGGCGGCCAGGCCGTCCCGTGCCGCCCGCGCGAAGTCGCGGGCGATGCCGGCCTGCTCGTCCAGGAACGCCTTCCTGCCCTCGGCGTCGAGCGAGCGCCACCAGCGGTCGCCCTTCTCGTACGCCGCGCGGCCCCAGCGCTCGGTGACCTCCTGCTCGTACCGCGTGTGGTCGAAGCCGTCGAAGACTTCCTCTGCCATGAGCTCTTCTCCCTTCTCGGTCTTGTGGAGAGTGGTGCGGACGGCCTCGATCTGCCGGCCGATGCGCTCCCGCTCCTGCTCCAGGAGGAGCAGGTGGGTGCGCAGCGCGGCGGACGGGTCGCGCTGCCCCTTCAGGACCTCGGCGATCGCGGGCAGGGAGAGCCCCAGCTCGCGCAGCAGCAGGATGCGCTGCAGGCGCACGAGCGCCGCCTGGTCGTAGTACCGGTAACCGTTCGCGCCGATCCGGCTCGGCTCCAGCAGTCCCCGCTCGCCGTAGTGGCGGAGGGTGCGGCTGGTGGTGCCGGCCTTCTTGGCGATCTCTTGGATCGACCACTCCATGCCGAGAACGCTAAATCTTGACGTCGCGTCAAGGTCAAGCGGACGCGTCCGCGGACTCGGACGCCTACGCGCCTGCGGCGCTTCCGCGTCCGTGGGAACGACGAAGGCCCGGATCCGATCGAAATCGGATCCGGGCCTTCGTTGCTACTGAGTAGCGGGGACAGGATTTGAACCTGCGACCTCTGGGTTATG
>NZ_JBSGTX010000089.1:0-30290 GCF_053607625.1 Streptomyces sp. NPDC055103 | reverse complement strand
CCTCTCGGCGGGATCCCACCCGTCCAGAGCCTCCGGCCCGTAGACCGGCTCGATCGGCAGCCCCGACTCCGACTCGCGCGCCATGTGATGTGCCTTCCGATAGACCTGCTACTCAGCGGTACCGACCCTCGCGACGGACTGTAGCGGCGGGCGTGCGGCCAGGTGGAGAGCAGCACGCTGGGACCTTCCTCACAGCATGGTGAGCTTCCCTCCGACCCTTCGCACGCACGTACGCAACCGCACGCGCGTGGGAAGCATCCCTACGTACACACGACTCGTCCCGGGGGGCAATCATGAAGCGGACCAAGTCCGTCATACGCAGAGCGGTACTGGCAGCGGCGGCGGTGGCACTGGCCGCCGGCTGTACGGCGCAGACCTCGAACGGCCCGGGAGGCGGCGGCAGCCAGGGCCCGACGTCGAAGGCGCCGGAGGCGACGACGTCCTCCGCCGCGCCGGGCGCCACGGGCACCCCGAGCGCCACGGAGACCCCGACCGCCACGCCGACCACGGACGACAAGCCGCCGTCGCCCTCCGAGACGGCGACCCCGACGCCGACGCCGGCCGCCAAGGCCCTCATGAAGGACGGCGACGAGAGCGAGCAGGTCCGCGAGCTCCAGGCGCGGCTCCGGCAGCTCGGCCACTTCGACCGGGCCCCCACCGGTTTCTACGGGACGATGACGGCGGCCTCGGTCACGGCGTTCCAGAAGAAGCAGGGGCTGCCGCGGACGGGTTCGGTCGACGCCACGACCTGGGAGCGGCTGCTCTCGGCCAGCCGGAAGCCGACCGCCGCCGAGCTGAAGCCGTCGACCACGAACAAGCTGGACACCCCGGACGCGCGCTGCATGACCGGCCGGGTGCTGTGCATCAGCAAGGAGAGCCGGACCCTCGCCTGGATGATCGACGGCCGGGTCGTCTCGTCCATGGACGTCCGCTTCGGCTCGGAGAACACCCCGACCCGCGAGGGCACGTTCAGCGTGGGCTGGAAGGCCCGCGAGTGGACGTCGACGATCTACCACACGCCCATGCCGTACGCGATGTTCTTCAGCGGCGGCCAGGCGGTGCACTACTCGGCGGACTTCGCGGCCCGCGGCTACAACGGGGCCTCGCACGGCTGCGTCAACGTCCGGGACCGGGCGAAGCTCTCGGCCCTCTTCGACCAGGTGAAGGTCGGCGACAAGGTCGTCGTCCACTGGTAGGGGCGGGGAGAAGAAGGGGCGCGGGTGGGACCGGGGGAACGTGCCCCACCCGCGCCGGGTGCGCGGAGCCGTAGGTACGGGGGGAACCCCGGCTCACGCGCGGCCGATGACCAGTCGGCTCACTCAGTACTGCGCCGACGGCCCGGAAAGTGTCACACCTGCTGCGGGAGAGGTTCCACGGCTGTCCTCGTCCACGGCCTCGGAGCCGCTGTTCCGGCGGTCGTACGTGGCGTCACGGCGGTCGGATTCGCCCTTGCCGGCGCTGCCGGCAGCGCTGCCATCGGCGCGGCTGCCGTCGCCGCTCGAGCCGCCACGCGCCCCGTCACTCGCCCCGTCGTCCTGGCCCTCGTCCTTGCCGCCCTCCCGGGGCTCGCCCGTGCCGCCCGTACCTCCGGCGCCGCCCGTACCGCCGGAGGAGGCGGAGGTGCCGAGGATCCGGTCGCAGTACCGGCGGAGGGTCTCGCCGCCGCGCAGGGTGTTCGTGAGCTGCCGACGGTCGGCCTCGCCGAGCCGGCCGGACCGGTAGTCCCGGCAGGCCTTGAGGGCCTTCTCCTTCTCGAGCACCCCGGCGGTGCCGGTGTCCCCGCCGGGGCGGGGCGTCGTCCGGCCCGGGTCCGGGGTCTTCCGGGGGTCCGGCGACGCGGAGTGCGAGGGGGACGCGGGCGAGGAGGACGAGCCGGCGGAGGACGAGGCTCCGGGCGCGGGCGACGAGCCGGGCGACTGGTCGACGCCGTCCGGTCCGACCGGGGGCGCCTCGGGGTCCTTCTGGATGCCGGGCGAGCGCGTCTCGACCGGGTCCGGGGTCTCCACGGCCGTGACGGAGGCCGCGGGTTCCGGACCCATCAGCGGCAGCATGCCCGTACCGGCGGCGACGGCGACGCCGCCGACCGTGACGGCGGCGACCGCGGCGGCCAGCCCGTACCGCAGGGAACGCCCCCAGCGGCGCGCGGGCGCGGTCACGGGGGCGAGTCGCACGCGGCCCAGGTCGGCGTGGCCGACGCGGCCGACACCGGCCGGGGTCGCGGCCGCGCCGGCGCTCGCGGCGCGTTCGGCCGTGGCCCTGCGGAAGGCGGCCAGTGCCGCCGCCTCGCCGGGCAGCTCGGCCTGTCCGGTCCGGGCGGCGGCGGGCGTACGGGCCGAGTCGAGGGCCTCCGCGAGCCGTCTGGCCTCGGGGCGCGCGGGGTCGTCGAGGGCGTCGACCGGCTCGCCGCGGAGCAGCCGCTCCGCGGCCTCCTGGTCGAGCCACTGGTAGCGCTCGTCGGCCATCACATGTCCTTCTGCGTACGCGGACGTGAATGCGTCACACCGCCGGGGCCCGTGGCGCCCGGCCCGCGCCCGCGTTGCGGAGGCACACCGTCCAGCGGAACGACGTCACCACCCGACTCACGGGACCCACCGGACTCGCCGGGCCCCTCCACCTCGGCCACTCCGTCCACCTCGCCCGCTCCGTCCGCTCCTGCCGCCCCGTCCGCCCCGAGGAGCTCGGCGAGCTTCTTGAGACCCCGGTGCGCGGCGGTCCGTACGGCACCGGGGCGCTTCCCCAGGGTGTCGGCGGCGCTCTTGGCGTCCAGGCCGACGACGACGCGCAGGACGACGGCCTCGGCCTGGTCCTGCGGCAGTTGGGCGATCAGGTGCATGGTGCGGCCGGTGGCCAGGGCTTCCAGTGCCTCGTTCGCGGTGTCGGCCTCCGCGGGCCTCTCGGTCAGTTCGGTGTCGTCGGCTCCCACGGCGGGCCGTCGTCCGCGCATGCGGATGTGGTCGAGCGCGCGGTTGCGGGCGATCCGGGCCGCCCAGCCACGGAAGCGGTCCGCGTCCCCGCTGAAGCGGTCGAGGTCGCGCGCGATCTGGAGCCAGGACTCCGATGCCACGTCCTCGGCGTCGCCGTCGCCGACCAGTGTGCGTATGTAGCCGACCAACCGAGGATGCACGGCGCGATAGACAGTACGGAACGCGTTCTCGTCCCCGTCCTGCGCAGCGAGCACCGCGGCCGTCAGCTCCGCGTCGTCCCCCAGCACTCCCCAAACCCTGTTCGTCGGTCGCGTCGTCACGTCGTCGCGGCCGGTCATCACCGCCACGCCGCCTCGCGCATCTGCACGCTACGTCGTGTCCCCGGGCCGCGTCCACGTGGTGCGGGCACCTTGTGCAACCTGCAACCTTCGGATCCGGGGCTGTTGTGCACGTGCGGGTGCACGTGCGGGTGTGACAGAAAACGCATCACCGGCGCTGTAGGGAGTACGGAGCCGTGCTGCGGCTCCGTAGATGACGACCGGGGCCTCTCCTGTGGGGGGTGGCGGCCCCGGTCGTCTCTTGCGTTCCCGACACGATTGCGACACTTTTCCTGCGGAGCGGGCGGCTTTGTTCACCAATCGTTCCTGTCCGCCCGGGATTTGGTCTCGATAAGTTCCCCCCGATCGTCAACCGGCGATCACCAAGGGGAGGAACGATCAGGATGAGACAACGGACGTCCGCTCCGGGCGAGCGGCATCCGCTGGCGTCGCCCGGCCGGATGAGGCGCATAGCCCTGGCCACGGCTCTGGTGATGACCTTCGGGTTGATGGAGGGGCTGACGGCGGCCGCGGAGCCGCCGAGGGCCCCCGTCGAGGAATCGCAGGTCAAGGGCGTCGCCGAGGCCGAGGACGCCACTTCGGCGTTGCTGATGGCGCGGCTCCAGGACCGGCGGATCGAGGTGACCGGGGAGCGGACCGAGGCCACGACGAGCTGGGCCAACCCCGACGGCTCGATGTCGCTGGAGTCGTACACCGGGCCCTACCGCTTCAAGGACGACAGCGGCACCTGGCGCAAGGTCGACCCGACCCTCGTCGAGGCGCCGGGCGGTGGCGTCCACGCGTCGGCCCACCCGCTCGACCTGACGCTGGCCGGCAAGTCGTCGGCCGCGGAGGTCGCACGGGTCAAGGCCTCCGGTGGCGAGCCGGGCGAGAAGAAGACGCCCGCCGTTCCGCTGGTCTCGCTCGACAGCGGCGAGGGCCACGAGATGACCCTCTCGTGGCGCGGCGCCCTGCCCGACCCGGCCGTGCACGGGAACGAGGCCCGCTACGCGGGTGTGGCGCCCGGCACCGACATGATCGTCGAGTCGACCCGTACGGGCTTCGAGCAGTTCCTGGAGCTCAAGGACCGCAGCGCCGTCGACGCCACCGGCTCGGTGACGATGTCACTGAAGGCCAAGGGCCTGAAGGTCAGGGCGAACGCCGACCGCTCGGTGTCGTTCCTGGACCCGAACACCGGTGAGGAAGCCGGCGTCCTGCCCGCGCCGGTGATGTGGGACGCCACGGTCGACCCGCACACCGGTGAGCACGAGAACCAGGCCGACGTCGGCCTGAAGGTCACGCAGAACGGCGACACCGTCGACCTCACGCTGACCCCGGACGCCGCCTTCCTCGCGGACCCGGACACGACGTTCCCGGTGACGGTCGACCCGGCCGTGAACATCGGCCCCAGCTTCGACACCTTCGTCCAGCAGGGGTTCACGACCGACCAGTCGACGTCGACCGAGCTGAAACTGGGCAACAACGGCGCCGCCCAGATCGCCCGGTCGTACCTCGCCTTCCCGATGTCGAAGATCAGCGGCAAGGTCATCAAGTCGGCGTCGCTGAACCTCTACAACTTCCACTCCTGGTCGTGCAGCGCCCGCAGCTGGGAGGTCTGGGACACCAGCTCCGCCACCAGCGCCGCCCGATGGACGGCGCAGCCGAACTGGAACAAGAAGTGGGCCACGAGCACGGCCACGAAGGGCTACTCGTCCTCGTGCGCCGACGGCTGGGTGACCACGGACATCACCAGCCTGGCCGCCGCCTGGGCGGCCAACGGCAACGGCACCAACACCCTCGGCATCCGGGCGACGGACGAGACCGACGAGTTCGCCTGGAAGAAGTTCAACTCCGGTAACGCGACCTCGGGTGCCCCGTACCTGTCGGTCACGTACAACACCCGGCCGGGTGCGGCCGCGCCGCTGTCCCCGCTGACGGGTGCGGCGACGAACGACACGACGCCGACGCTGTCGGCCAAGGCGGTCGACGCCGACGGCAATACCGTCCGCCTGACGTTCGAGGTCTGGGCGTCGGCCGGGTCCGCGGCCCTGCAGTCCGGCACGTCGGTGTACGTCGCCTCCGGCGCCACCGCGACCTGGACCCCCGGCACGGCGCTCGCCCCCGGCTCGTACAAGTGGCGGGCGGCGGTCTACGACGGCCAGGACTGGAACGGCACCTGGTCGGCCTGGCAGACCTTCACGGTCGACACCACCAAGCCGGGCGCCCCGTTCGTGTCGTCCACGACCTATCCGCAGGACGGCCTCTGGCACGGCAGCGGCGGCACCCCGGGGACGTTCACCTTCGCCCCGGCGTCCGGCACCACCGATCTGGCCGGATACGTCTACTCGATGGACGGCGCGGCCGCCGTGACCGTGGCGGCGACGGGCTCGACCAGCGTGTCGATCGCTCCGGCCGCCGACGGGCACCGCACGCTGAAGGTCCAGGCCAAGGACAAGGCGGGCAACCTCTCGACGGCGGTCCTGTACGACTTCCTGGTCGGCCAGGGCGCGATGGTGCAGCCGATGGAGGGTGCGGTCAGCGCCCGCCGGGTGAAGATCGCGGTCGACGCGCAGCCGAAGTACACCCGCGTCACGTACCAGTGGCGGCGCGGCCCCGGCGCGAGCGTGTACGACGTCCCGCTGGCGAACCTGACCAAGCAGGACAACACCCCGGTCACCGCTCCGAAGACGCCGCTGTCCCAGATCGGCGCGTACGCGAACTGGTCGGTCCTGGAGACCCTCGGCCAGGTCGGCGGTGTCGTCCAGGTCCGCGCCACGCTGTACACGGACAGCGACGCGGACGCCCCGTACATCAGCGAGTGGCGCGGCTTCACGGTCGACCCGAACGCCGACGGCGCCGCCTCCGAAGAGATGGGCCCCGGTTCGGTCAACCTGCTGACCGGTGACTACTCCGTCGGCGTCACGGACGCGGACGAGTTCGGCCTGTCCTCCTCCCGTACCGCCTCCTCCCGGGGCACGGACCGCGGCTGGATGCCGCAGGGGCAGCGCCTGACGGCCAACCAGCAGGACGTGTCCACCGACACGACCGGCTTCGTGTCGACCACGTCGGCCTTCACCCGGGACGCCACGCTCGGCCAGGACGGCTCGACGGACTCCCTGAAGATCGTCCCCACCACCAACACCAACGGTGACTCCTTCGTCTCCGTCGGCGGTGACTCCCAGGCGTTGCAGCTGGGCATGAAGCCCGGCAAGACCTACCGGTTCTCCGCGTGGGCCTACGTCCCGGCGGCCACGGGTCTGTCCCCGCAGCACGCGAGGGGTCTGCGCCTGTACGCGGGCTTCTCCACCCCGGCGGGCTATGTCGAGCCCACCTCGCGCAAGGTGCCGTACACCGACGCCTGGGCCGAGCTGACGCTCGACTTCACCGTCCCGAAGGACGCCACCACGGCGTTCCTCCGCCTGTACAACGGCTTCCCCGCGAACTCGGGCAAGGCGGTGCACTACGACCACCTGTCGGTGCGTGAGCTGGTCGCTCCGTTCGGTCCCGAGTGGGCGGGCGGCGCCGCGGGCGGTGTGACGGACAACGAGCTGCACTCGCTGACGTTCCCCGGCAAGGACGTCGCCGTCCTCACCGGCCAGGACGACACCACCATCACGTTCGCCAAGAGCTCGGACGGCTCGTTCAGCCCCGAGCCCGGCGCCGAGGGCCTCACCCTCACCGCGTCCGGCGGCGACTACCTGCTGACCGACGACGACGGCACCCTGACCCGCTTCAAGAAGCAGACCGGGTCCGACGTCCACGTCGTCGACAGCGTCTCCGGTACGGACGAGGCATCGACCAGCCGGTACGTGTACGACACCACCGACGGCCGCACGCTCGTCAAGCGGGTCATCGGCGAGACCGAGCCGGGCGTCGACGACACCGGCCAGTGCACGGGCGCCGTCCCGGCGCGCGGCTGTGAGGTCCTGGAGTACGTCTACGCGACGGCGACCACCGCCACGGCCGGCACGCCCGGTGACTTCACCGACCGGGTGAAGGGCGTGAAGGTCTGGTCGTGGGATCCCGCCGCGAGTGCGGTCAACGCCGTCGACGTGGCCACCTACCGCTACGACGTCTCCGGCCGGCTGGTCGAGGCGTGGGACCCGCGCAAGGGTACGGCCACCGACACGGCGGTCTTCAAGACCACGTACACCTACGGCACCGGCAACCGTCTGACCGGCATCGCCACCGCCGGTGAGCTGCCCTGGTACTTCGACTACGGCCCGGCCGGGGCCGACCAGGACCCGGGCCGTCTGCTCCAGGTCCGCCGCCCCGCGCTGCAGCCGGGCAGCAAGGACGTCGTCGAGGGCGAGACCGCCTCCAAGGTGGTCTACGAGGTCCCGCTGACCCGCGCGGCCGGCGGTCCGTACGACCTCGACGGCGCCAACGCCGCCAAGTGGGGCCAGGCGGACGTCCCGACGGACGCGACCGCCGTCTTCGACGTCGAGTCGACGCCCGGAACGAACACGGCCACCTCGGCCGTGCCGGGCAAGGACGGCTACCAGCAGGCCACGACCCACTACCTCAACGCCTCGGCGCAGGAGGTGAACACCGCCACCTGGTCGCCGACCGGGGTCGGTGACATCGACACCGCCGAGTACGACCGGTTCGGCAACACCGTCCGTACCCTCGACGCCACGGGCCGGCTCCTCTCGCTCGGTCTCGGGGAGAACGTCGACCAGAACGTCATCGAGCTCGGACTGCCCGACGACTCCGCGGCCCGTGCCGCACTCCTCGACTCCCGCAGCGTCTACAGCCGTGACGGTCAGGACCTCCTCGAGGAGACCGGGCCGGTCTTCCGCGCGCAGCTGGACGAGCCGGTGCCGGCGCAGGCCGACCCGCCGATGCCCGCACTCGCGGCCGGCACGTCGGTGGTCGTGCGCGACCACACCGTCCACAAGTACGACGAGGGCAAGCCCGACGGCGCCGCCTACCACCTGGAGACCAGCACCCTCGACGGCGCGAGGATCGAGGGGTACGCCGACGACGTCGAGGTGCGGGTCACCAGGACCGGCTACGGCACCCCGATCGGCGGCACCTCCGGCTGGACGCTGCGCGCCGAGACCTCGGTGACGACGGACGCGGTGACCGGCGGGGCGAACCTGACGGCCACCATCAAGTACGACGCGTCCGGGCGCGCGATCGAGTCCCGCAGGCCGGGCTCGAACGGCGCCGACACCGGCACCGTGAAGACCGTGTTCTACACGGCCGGGACCAACCCGGACGACGCCGCGTGCGGCAACCGCCCCGAGTGGGCCGGCAGCCCGTGTGTCACGCTCCCCGGTGGCCAGGTCACCGGCGCGGACACCACGCGCATGCCGGACACCCTCCCGGTGAAGCGGATCACCCGCTACTCGCGCTTCGGCGACATCGAGGAGGTCACCGAGACCAACGCGGGCAAGACCCGCACGAGCACCACGGTCTACGACGCGGCCGACCGGATCGTCTCGACGAAGATCACCGGCGACCTCGGCCAGGACCTTCCCGAGGTCACCACCGAGTACGACCCGGTGGCCGGCAACGCGGTCAGGACCACGGCCGGCGGGAAGACCATCACCAGGGTCTTCGACGCCCTCGACCGTCTGCTCTCCTACACGGACGCGGACGGCGGCACGACCACGACCGAGTTCGACCGCTTCGGCAAGCCGGTCAAGGTCAGCGACAACACAGGCTCCACCACCTACACGTACGACCGGACGCAGGAACCGCGCGGCATGGTCACCTCGGTGACCGACTCCGTCGCGGGCACCTTCACCGCGAAGTACGGCCCCGACGGCCAGCTCGTCGAGCAGACCTACCCCGGCGGATACGTCCGCAAGGACGGCTTCAACGCGAGCGGTTCCGCCACCGGCCGGACGTACACCCGGATCTCCGACGGTGAGGTCGTCTACGGCCAGCACCTGGACATGTCGACCCAGGGCGCCGTCGCCGGCGACACCAACTCCACCGACAGCAAGGAGTACACCTACGACCGGCTCGGCCGCCTCACGAAGACGGTCCAGACCACCACCGACGGCTGCACCACCCGCGCCTACGGCTTCGACGAGGCCGGGCGCAGCGTCACCGGCCGCATGAACCGCACCTCCAAGACGGTCTTCGCCGCCGCCGAGGACGGCTCGTGCACCGCCACCGGCGGCACGGTCACGACCAGCTCGTACGACAGCGCCGACCGGCTCCTGACCGCCGGCTACACGTACGACGCCTTCGGCCGCACCACCGCCACCGGCACCGGCTCGGTCAACACCTTCTGGGACAACGACCTCGTCGCCTCCCAGACGAAGGGCGACAAGCGTCAGTCCTGGTCCCTCGACCCGGCGCACCGCTTCACCGCGTTCACCACCGAGGCCAAGCAGCCGGACGGCACCTGGGCCAACGCGACCAGCAAGCTCAACCACTACGGAGACGACTCCGACGAGCCGCGCTGGATCATCGAGGACACCACCCAGGGCACCCTGACCCGCAACGTCTCCGGTCCGGACGGCGACCTCACGGCCACCACCTCCGCCACCGGCGACATCGAGCTGCAGTTCGCCAACCTGCACGGTGACGTGGCCGTCACCCTCGATCCCGCGACGACCACGCCGAAGGTCTTCGTCTTCGACGAGTTCGGCGTCCCCGCCGAGGGCCAGGCCCCCCAGCGGTACGGCTGGCTGGGTGCGCAGCAGCGCTCCTCCGAGGCACTCGACGACGTCATCCTCATGGGAGCGCGTCTCTACAGCCCGGCGCTCGGCCGGTTCCTCCAGGTCGACCCGGAGCCCGGCGGCAACGCCAACCCGTACGACTACTGTGCCGGCGACCCCGTCAACTGCACGGACCTCGACGGGAACTGGGGTTTCAGCTTCAAGAAGATGTTCAAGAAGGTCGCCCGCGTCGCGGAGTACGCCTCCTACATCCCGGGCCCCATCGGCAACATCGCCTCCGCCGTCGGAGCCATCTCGTACGCCGCCACCGGCAACTGGCGCAAGGCGGCGGAGATGAGCGTCGGCGTCGCCTTCGGCTCCGCGGGCCGTCTCGCCGTCAGGGGCTTCAAGGCGGCACGGGCGCTCCGCAAGGCGAGCCGTGTCAGGCGGTCCTACTCCCGGGCGAAGAGCGTCTTCCGGCGTTCGCGGTGCAATTCCTTCGCCCCGGACACACCGGTCCTGATGGCCGACGGCGGTTACCTGCCGATCGGTGACGTCCGCATCGGCGACCTGGTCGCGGCGACCGACCCGGCGACGGGTCTGACCACCGCCCAGCCCGTGCTCGAGGTGTTCAGCGGCTCCGGCACCAAGCACCTGGTCGAGATCGACACCGACCTCGACCCGGCGACCCCGCCCCTTGAGGCGACCGCCGAGCACCCGCTGTGGGTCGCGGACAAGGGCTGGACCAAGGCGATCGACGTCAGGGCGGGCGACGCCCTGCGGTCGGCGGACGGGTCGGTCCACGCGGTGAACGCCGTGCGCGACCGCGGGATGCTCGCGGATCGGCTGGTATTCAACCTCAACGTCGGAAACGTCCATACGTACATCGTTTTCGACGGCACCGCGGACACCCTAGTCCACAACGCCAGTTGCAATCTCAACCGGCACGCGAAGAAGGCTCCCCGCAAGCGGGGCGTCTACGTCATCAAGTACAACAACGGCTCGTACTACGTCGGCAAGTCGAAGAACATGCACCGGCGTATGCACCAGCACGACAAGAAGGGCAAGCTCAACAATGTGAAGTCGATTCGCTATCACGAGCGGAGCAAGGGCAGCCTCCGTAAGCTCGAACAGGGCTTGTACAATCGCTACAAGTGCTATGGCGGCGCGAGGCTGACGAACAAGATCCGCCCGTCCAGGAAGTACGCCCACTGCTGACAGGCGAGGTGGGGGCGGTCTCTTCGGAGGCCGCCCCCACCTCCTTTCTCTCCCGGGGTAGCCGAAATGAAGATCACCCGACGGCGCGGCGGCCGGTCCGAGATGTTCGTGACCGACGAGCAGTGGGATCCCGCGTACGCCGAGCGGTTCACGGACGGCACCTGTGACGGTCTGGTGGTCGGGGCGCCCACCCGTCGCCGCGCGGCAGGCCCCGATCTCGCCTTCCTGCCCGGCCTCCCGGGCCTTCGCAGCCTCCGAGTCCTGAACGGGATCGCGGACCTCTCCCCGGTGGAGCGCTGCGCGGAGCTCGAACGGCTGCACCTGCCCGTGTCCGTCTCGCGAGAGCTGGACCTGAGCGGGCTCACGCACCTGCGGGAACTGGAGATCCCGTGGCCAGCGGGCGCCAGGAGTATTCACGCGCTGACGTCCGTCGAGGACCTCGTCATCCCGGAGTGGAAAGGCGCGTCGCTTTCCGTACTGGGTGCCAAGCCCGTCCTCCGGAAACTCCGTATCGAATCCGTCCGCAACCATGTCACCGACATGGAAGGGGCCGGTCTTTTTCCCGCACTCGACGAACTCCGCGTGTACGACGGGCGCCTCGCGCATTCCGAGCTGCTGGCCGGGGCGGACCGTCTCACGGACGTGTCCTTGTTGTCCGCGAAAACCGATGCGATCACGTTTGTCGCCGGCCTTCCCCGACTGCGGCGCCTCGAACTGGAGAACAGCGGCGACATCACCTCGCTCGCCCCGGTGGCGAACCATCCGGCCCTTCGCGAGGTGATTCTCTCCGGCTCGACGCGGGTGACCGACGGGGATCTGTCGCCCCTTGTCGACAATCCGCGGCTGGCGTTCGTGGCGGTCGAGCGCGGCCACGCTCACTACAGCCACGCGCCACGCGAGGTCCGCAAGGGCTGACAGACCCCTCACGGCCTCCACTGTCAACCGAAGGTTGACACCTCATGGCTGTCAACCTACGGTTGCCTCATGACGAATCCAGTCGGCATGAATGTCCCCGTCCGTCTCGACGAGCTCATCGACGCGATCAAGAAGGTCCACCCCGACGCGCTGGAGCAGCTCTCCGGCGCGGTCATCGCGGCGGACCACCTCGGCGATGTCGCCGACCACCTCATCGGCCACTTCGTGGACCAGGCCCGGCGCTCCGGCGCCTCCTGGACCGACATCGGCCGCAGCATGGGCGTCACCCGTCAGGCGGCCCAGAAGCGTTTCGTCCCCAAGGAGCCGGACGCGGAGAAGATGGATCCGAACGCGGGGTTCAGCCGCTTCACGCCCCGCGCGCGGAACGTGGTCATGGCCTCCCAGAACGAGGCCACGGCCGCCGGGAACGACGAGATCACCACCGCCCACCTGGCGCTCGGCCTGCTCGCCGAGCCCGAGGGGCTGGCGGCGTACTGGATCCTCTCGCAGGACGTGACCCTGGAGCAGGTCCGCGAGGCCGTCGCCGCGACCCTGCCGCCGGCCGTCGACGAGGCGCCCGCGCTCGTCCCGTACGACGCGGCGGCGAAGAAGGTCCTGGAGCTGACGTTCCGCGAGGCCCTGCGCCTCGGTCACAACTACGTCGGCACCGAGCACATCCTGCTGGCGCTCCTGGAGCACGAGGACGGCGAGGGCGTACTGACCGGCCTCGGCCTCGACAAGGCCACGGCGGAGCGGGAGATCTCCGAGACGATCGCCTCGGCGACCGTCCAGGAGTCCTGACCCACGGCGCCTCAGGCGGTACGCGCCCGGCGCGAGACGACCGCGCGCAGCACGCGGCCGCCCTCGACGGAGAGCTCACGGGCCCGGCGCAGTCCGGTCGGGCCGTGGGCGACCGATTCGAGGACGGCCTGCTGGCGGCGGAGCTCCCCGGCGAGCAGCGGGCCCGCGCCGGCCGCGTCCCCGGCCCGGCAGCGCTCGACGAGCCCGTCCGGCACCCCGGCGGCGTCGAACCCGCCGTGCAGGACGAGAGCGGTGACGGAGCAGGCGCCGGCCCAGGCACGAAGGGCGTCGACGGTCCACCCGGGCGGGGCGGTCGCCAGCATGGCGCGTACGTCCTCGGCGCCCTCCGCACCCAACTCGACGAGGGCCTTGGCGGTGGCCTCGCCCCACGCCTCGCCGTCGCCGCGCGCGACGGCCGCCCACACGGGCCGCAGGACGTCGCCCCCGTCGGGGGCGAGCAGCGGCAGACAGCGGTCGAGACAGGCGAGACCGGCCGCGGCCAGCCCTCGCTCGTCGGCCCCGTCGATCAGTTCCAGCAGGCTCCGGCCCGACCCTGACGTCATCGACGCCTCCTCGCCACCCGATGCGGACGCAGTACTTCCCCTTACTGCGCCGGGGGTCGCTTTTTCGTCACTGCGCGGCCGGAATCATGCCAGTGGCGCGGCGCGCTGCATAGGGGCCGGACAGTCGCCTAAGACGCCCCGTGGGTCTTCTCGTTGAAGACCTCGACCGGGCACTTCGCCCGGGTGGCACGCGCACCGTCCTTGATCCGCCCGTCACTCGTGACCAGCGGCACGCCGAAGCCCTCGGCGAGTGCCACGTACACGGCGTCGTACGCACTGAGGTTCGCATACAGCTCACGCACGCGCGGCAGCAGGAACACATGCTCCGACCTGCGCAGCGGCAGTTCGGCGAAGGCCGCGCAGGCGTCGTCCAGCTCACGGTCGGTCAGCTTGCCGCCGCGATGCCTGCCCAGGAGCGCGGATGTCACCTCGACATCCACCAGATAGGGGGCGAGCAGCCGCTCCCCCTTCACCCGCTCCCTCACCGCGGTGCCGACCGGGCCCGCGTCGGAGAGCAGCATGACCAGCGCACCCGCGTCCACGACGATCACTCACGCCGCCTTCCCCGGTCGACCTCGTCGAGCACGTCTTCGGTGGAGAGCCGCGCAGTCACCCGGTTCTGGATGCGTGCGATCACGTCGTCCAGCGACGGCGTCGCGGCCTCCTGCTCCAGCAGGGTCCGCGCGTAGGCCTGAAGGGACTGCCTGTTGCGGGCGGCCCTTATCTTCAGCTCGGTCAGCGCTTCCTCGGAAAGGTCTCGCACGTAGAGAGTCGCCATGCGACAAGATTAGCCGCACTGCCAGCACTCTGCTAGCACATCGGGCTCAGCGCACCTTCGCCGCGAGGGCCCTGAACTGGTCCCAGGTCAGCGTCGGTTTCGCCGGGTCCCAGACCTTCTGGGCGAGGGCCGCCAGGGGCAGCCGGATGCCCGCCGCCACCTGCGCCTGGGTCTGCGAGCGGGACAGGTCGCACCAGACCGCGAAGCGGGCGCCCAGGATCTGGGAGTCGTACCGCGCGGAGACGGGGGTCGTGCCGCGCAGGACGAGCGGCGTCCACTGTTCGTAGATGCGGCGGCCGGTGGGGTACGTGAACTGGTTCGGCTCGCCGAGGACGTAGTAGAGGTACTCGTCGTTGAGGTTCACGACCTCGCGTCCCTCGGCCAGGTACTCGGCCGGCGGCCTGGCCCCGATCTCCTTGCCGGTCCAGTACTCGACCTCGATGCCCTTGTCCGCGTGGACGACCCCGCCGCGGAAGAAGCCGTCGTTCCAGGCCTTGGTCGTCTTACCGGTGCCGCGCACCACCGCCGCGCGGTCGTTCAGCCACCCCTCCGCCAGGTCCTGGACACCCGCCTCGGCGCCGTACTTCTGGCGGGCCGCCGTGGCCAGCTGCGGATAGGAGGCCTCGGGCGAGCGGACGGTGAGCGCCTGGTACTCGTCGGCGCCGACGTGGAACCAGCCGCCGGGGAAGAGGGCGGCGTACTCGCGCAGCAGCTCGTCGACGAGCCGCGCGGACGCCGGCTTGGAGATGTCGATCGCGCCCTGGCGCGGGACCCCCTGGACGTTGCGCAGCTGGAGGTCCGGGTACGCGCGCAGGACGGCGCCGAGGTGTCCCGGCGAGTCGATCTCGGGCACGACGGTGATGTGCAGGGTCCGCGCGAGGGCGAGGATCCGGCGGATCTCCGCCTTGGTGAGGTGCTGGGCCGAGACGATCTCGGGGTGGGTGTCCGAGGCGATCCGGAAGCCCTGGTCGTCGGAGAAGTGCAGACCGAACTGGTTGAGCTTGAGGTCGGCCATCTCCCGGAGGCGGGCCTCGATCCACTCCGCGGTGAAGAACTTGCGGGCGAGGTCGAGGTTCAGTCCGCGCTGCGGCTTCGCCGGCCGGTCGGTGACCGTTCCCTCGGGCATCGCGCCGGTGGCCTTGACCGACTGCTTGAGCGTCCGGGTGCCGTAGAAGACCCCGGCCTCGTCGGGGCCGGTGATCCGCACCCGGTCGTCGCGGACGGTCAGGGTGTACGACTCGGGGGCGCCCTTCCCGCCCAGGGCCAGCTCGACGTCGCCGGGTCCGGCGGCGACGGCGCCGCGGTACGGGACGCCGAGCTCCCCCGCGAGCAGCTTCCCCTCGTCGGCGAGGCCCGCGCTGTCCGGCCCGAGGACGATCCCGGCCGTGGCCGCGGGCTTCCAGCCCGGACCGCGGGCGGCCTCGTGGTCGCGGACGGCGGGGACCGTGCGGGGCGCGGTGGAGAGGGGGTACGTCCTGGTGGGTGTCGGGGTCGGCGTCGGGGAGGGCGGTGCGCTCGTGGGCGCCGCGCTCGTGGGCGTACCGCCGGAGGGGGACGGCGCCCCGGAAGGAGAGCCGTTCGAACAGGCCGCCACGGTGGCCAGTGCCACCGCGGTCGCCATCAGCGCGGTGCCCCCGCGGGGCACCCGTATGGAGTACCGCATCATTCGGAATCCTCCCGTACGCAAGGCCGTCCGGCCAATCGAGGGAACGGAACCGGATCGTCCATCACATGTTCCGAAACTCTCCCTTCCGGGTGAAATTCGCGCATCCGTCGGACACTTCCCCCGTACCGTCGATAACGTTGAGTCACGTCCACCCCACCCGTCCCGGAGTACCGGAGCCCACGCTGACCAGCGACACCCATGCCCCCTGCCGGAAACCGGGCTCCACGGACACGCCTGCCATACCCGCCCAGCACAAGGGCCCCTCGCCCCTGCCGGCCCTCCACCCCGCGACCCACGGGCTCACACGCTTCAACGCCGCCTCGCCCGCCGAGGCCGAGGCCCTGCTCCTCTCCTGCTGCCACAGCGCCCGCTGGGCCGAACGAGTGGCCGCGCACCGCCCGTACCCGACGGTCGACGCCCTGCTCGCCGCCGCCGACGAGGCCGGTTACGACCTGTCCCGCGCCGATCTCGACGGAGCGCTGGCCGCCGAGTCCTCCGCCCCGCCGCACCCCGACGCCCCGCCGGCGGCGCGGACCGCGCTGCGGGCCGCCCACGCCGCGTACGAGAGCAGCTTCGGACACGCGTTCGTGATCAGCCTCGAAGGAGTAAGGCCAAAAGAGCGTCTCGACCAGGTATTGGCAGGCATTCGGTCACGTCTCGGCAACGAACCGGAGGAGGAGCGCGTGATCGCCGCCGACGAACTGAGGCGGCTGGCCCGCGCCCGGCTGGCCTTCCGGCTCGCCGAGGGGCTCACACGACGACACTCCGAAGCGTGAATCCGACCGGAACCTGGCGATTTCGGCTTGTGGGATAGCCCGTCCGTGCCTGTTTGATCACACCGATGGACCCCGCGCGAGCGAACCGACAAGTCGTCGCTACGATGACCGGGGCCGGTGGACCGTACCCGGCCGGGTCAGACCGACAGAGAAGCCGGCCGACCCTGATCCCCGCTCCCGGAGGGTTTTTCCGTGCCGGCTGGAACGCTGTACCGCGGCCGGGAAGGAATGTGGAGCTGGGTGGCTCATCGAGTCACCGGCGTCCTCATCTTCTTCTTCCTGTTCGTACACGTGCTGGACACCGCTCTCGTCCGCGTCTCCCCCGAGGCGTACGACGAGGTCGTCGCGACCTACAAGACGCCGATCGTCGCTCTTCTGGAGTACGGCCTCGTCGCCGCCATCCTCTTCCACGCGCTGAACGGTCTCCGTGTCATCGCCGTGGACTTCTGGTCCAAGGGCCCGCGCTACCAGAAGCAGATGCTCTGGACCGTCGTGGGCATCTGGGTCGTGCTGATGGCGGGCTCGCTGTACCCCGTCCTCGGCCACGCCGCACGTGAACTGTTCGGGAGCTGACGCCAGATATGTCTGCTGACACCACCTCCTCCGCCGCCATCGGCCCCGTCGAGGGCGCCCAGTACGACGTGGACAACCCCGCGCCGTACATCGAGGCCCCGCGCAAGCGCACCGGCAAGACGCCGAAGGCGACCCGCGGCAACTTCGAGATGGCCGCGTGGCTCTTCATGCGCCTCTCCGGCATCGTGCTCGTGGTCCTGGTCCTCGGCCACCTGCTGATCCAGCTCTTCCTCGACGGCGGCGTCTCCAAGATCGGCTTCGCCTTCGTGGCCGGCCGCTGGGCGTCCCCGTTCTGGCAGGTCTGGGACCTCCTGATGCTCTGGCTCGCCATGCTGCACGGCGCCAACGGCCTCCGTACGGTCATCAACGACTACGCGGAGCGGGCCAACACGCGCCTGTGGCTCAAGGGCCTGCTGTACACCGCCACGGTGTTCACCATCCTTCTGGGCACGCTGGTGATCTTCACCTTCGACCCGAACATCCGCTAGGCACGGGGCTGAGGTAATCCACGTCATGAAGATCCACAAGTACGACACCGTCATCGTCGGCGCCGGCGGCGCCGGCATGCGCGCCGCCATCGAGGCGACGAAGCGCAGCCGCACCGCCGTCCTGACGAAGCTCTACCCCACCCGCTCCCACACGGGCGCGGCGCAGGGCGGCATGGCCGCCGCGCTCGCCAACGTGGAGGAGGACAACTGGGAGTGGCACACCTTCGACACGGTCAAGGGCGGTGACTACCTGGTCGACCAGGACGCCGCCGAGATCCTGGCGAAGGAGGCCATCGACGCCGTCCTCGACCTGGAGAAGATGGGCCTGCCGTTCAACCGGACCCCGAACGGCACCATCGACCAGCGCCGCTTCGGCGGTCACTCACGCAACCACGGCGAGGCCCCGGTCCGCCGGTCCTGCTACGCCGCGGACCGCACCGGCCACATGATCCTCCAGACGCTGTACCAGAACTGCGTCAAGGAGGGTGTGGAGTTCTTCAACGAGTTCTACGTCCTGGACCAGCTCCTGGTCGAGGAGGACGGCGTCAAGAAGTCGGCCGGCGTGGTCGCGTACGAGCTCGCCACCGGCGAGCTCCACGTGTTCCAGGCGAAGTCCGTCATCTACGCCTCCGGCGGCACGGGCAAGTTCTTCAAGGTGACCTCCAACGCCCACACCCTGACCGGTGACGGCCAGGCCGCGTGCTACCGCCGCGGCCTGCCCCTGGAGGACATGGAGTTCTTCCAGTTCCACCCGACGGGCATCTGGCGCATGGGCATCCTGCTGACGGAGGGCGCCCGCGGTGAGGGCGGCATCCTCCGCAACAAGGACGGCGAGCGCTTCATGGAGAAGTACGCGCCGGTCATGAAGGACCTCGCGTCCCGTGACGTCGTCTCCCGCTCCATCTACACGGAGATCCGCGAGGGCCGCGGCTGCGGTCCCGAGGGCGACCACGTCTACCTGGACCTGACGCACCTCCCGCCGGAGCAGCTCGACGCCAAGCTCCCGGACATCACCGAGTTCGCCCGTACGTACCTCGGCATCGAGCCGTACACGGACCCGATCCCGATCCAGCCCACCGCGCACTACGCCATGGGCGGCATCCCGACCAACGTCGAGGGTGAGGTCCTCTCGGACAACACCACCGTCGTCCCGGGTCTGTACGCGGCCGGCGAGGTCGCCTGCGTGTCGGTGCACGGCGCCAACCGCCTCGGCACCAACTCGCTGCTCGACATCAACGTCTTCGGCAAGCGCTCCGGCATCGCCGCCGCCGAGTACTCCGCCAAGCACGACTACGTCGAGCTGCCGGAGAACCCGGAGTCCCTCGTCGCCTCGACGATCGAGAAGCTGCGCAACTCCACGGGTCACGAGCGCGTGGCGGACATCCGCCGCGAGCTGCAGGAGACCATGGACGCCAACGTCATGGTGTTCCGCACCGAGCAGACGATCAAGACGGCCGTCGAGAAGATCGCCGAGCTGCGCGAGCGCTACGAGAACGTGTCCATCCAGGACAAGGGCAAGCGCTTCAACACCGACCTCCTGGAGGCCATCGAGCTGGGCAACCTGCTCGAACTGGCCGAGGTCATGGCCGTCTCGGCCCTGGCGCGCAAGGAGTCCCGCGGCGGTCACTACCGCGAGGACTACCCGAACCGCGACGACGTCAACTTCATGCGCCACACCATGGCGTACCGCGAGGTCGGCGAGGACGGCTCCGAGACCGTCCGTCTCGACTACAAGCCGGTCGTCCAGACCCGCTACCAGCCGATGGAGCGTAAGTACTGATGGCTACCCCCGTACTGGACAAGGTCGAGGCGGAGTCCGCCGCCTCCCCGTACATCACGGTGACGATGCGGATCCGCCGCTTCAACCCCGAGATCTCGGACGCCTCGGTCTGGGAAGACTTCCAGATCGAGATCGACCCGAAGGAGCGCGTCCTCGACGCCCTCCACAAGATCAAGTGGGACGTCGACGGCACGCTGACCTTCCGCCGGTCGTGCGCGCACGGCATCTGCGGCTCGGACGCGATGCGGATCAACGGCAAGAACAGGCTCGCCTGCAAGACGCTGATCAAGGACATCAACCCCGAGAAGCCGATCACGGTCGAGGCCATCAAGGGCCTGACGGTGCTCAAGGACCTCGTGGTCGACATGGAGCCCTTCTTCCAGGCGTACCGGGACGTCATGCCGTTCCTGGTCACCAAGGGCAACGAGCCGACGCGCGAGCGTCTGCAGACCGCCGAGGACCGCGAGCGCTTCGACGACACCACGAAGTGCATCCTGTGCGCCGCGTGCACGTCGTCCTGCCCGGTCTTCTGGAACGACGGCCAGTACTTCGGTCCGGCCGCGATCGTCAACGCGCACCGCTTCATCTTCGACTCGCGTGACGAGGCGGGCGAGCAGCGCCTGGAGATCCTGAACGACAAGGACGGCGTGTGGCGTTGCCGCACGACCTTCAACTGCACCGACGCGTGCCCCCGCGGCATCGAGGTCACGAAGGCGATCCAGGAAGTCAAGCGCGCGCTGATCACGCGTCGCTTCTGACATCTGGTCCGGCTGTAAACGCCCGCTTCTGTACGCTGCGCGTGCAGGAGCGGGCTTTGTCGTATTCGAGAGCGGGGACTGATGAGCGAGCCGAATCCTTACGCGGACGGGGAGTACCAGTGGGGGCCCGGCCAGGGGCCCGGCACTCCGGCGTACGGGTATCCGCAGGACGCGACGCCGGGGGCGGGACCGGGGCCGTACCAGGCGCCGGCCTACCAGCCGACGCTGCCGGGCGGGGTCGTCGTGCCGCCGCAGTACCCGACGGGCGGGGCGCCGTCGTTCGCCATCGGGGACATCAGCGTGGTCGGTGACCAGATCCTCACCCCGGCCGGGCCGATGCCGCTCAGGGGCGCGGTGTGGAACGCGATGGACCTGTCGCGTACCGAGGAGAAGATCTCGACGGTCGGCATCGTGCTGGCCTGTCTCTTCGTCGCGGCCTGCGGCCTGGGGCTGCTGTTCCTGCTGATGAAGGAGCAGACGACGACGGGCTTCGTGCAGGTCACGGTCAACAGCGGGGGCAAGCACCACGCCACGATGATCCCGGCGGTGCGCCCGGACACCATCCACTGGGCGATGGCGCAGATCAACTACGCGCGCTCGCTCAGCGTCTGACGCTCTCCGGGGCGGGGTTCGCCCCCCTCAGCCCCAGTGGCGGACGTGCTCGCCGCTCTCCGCCTCGATCATGACGCGGCGCAGCAGGTCGTTGAGCCGGTTCCGCTCCTCGGCGGAGAGGACGCCGAGGAGGCGGTACTCCTCGTGGCCGAGGACGTCCATGGCGCCGAGCCAGGTCTGGTGGCCGGATTCGGTGAGCTCGACGACGACCCGGCGCCGGTCGGTCGTGGACTGCGTACGGCGGACGAATCCGCGCTTCTCCAGGGCGTCGAGGCGGCCGGAGACGGAGGCGGGGGCGAGGTCGAGGTCCTGGGCGAGCTCGGAGGGGGCGGCGGTGCCGCCGCGGCCCGCGAGCTTGTGGAGGGTGTCGAACTCGTGGCGCTCCAGGTCGAAGTCGACGAGGGACTGCTCCCTGACCCGGCGGAGGTGGACGGAGAGCTTCTTCATCCGGGTGACGGCGCCCTCGACGACGGGGTCGAGGCCGGGCAGGACGGGCTGCCAGCGGGCGACGTGCTCGTCGGTCCAGTCGCGCGGCTCGTGCGGTTCGCCGGTTTCGCGGGGTTCGCCGGTTTCGCGGGGTTCGCCGGTTTCGCCGGGGGCACGCGGTTCGTCGGGGGGCGCCATGAGGTGATCGTACGTCGGTGGACGGGCCCGCCCCAGGGGAAAGTATTTCGTTGACGAATTATTCGGAACCGAAATACTCTCGGGATCATGCCCGCCGCACCCGTGCGCACCGCCGCGCCCGCTCCCGCCCCCCACCCCCTCCGCACGCGCTCCTTCCGCCTCCTCTTCACCGGCCGCACCCTCTCGCTCCTGGGTGACGCCGCGATCCCCGCCGCCCTCGCCCTCGCCGTCCTGGAGGCCACCGGCTCGACGACCGCGCTCGCCCTCGTCCTCGGCTGCGCGATGGTCCCCAAGCTGCTCCTGCTGCCGCTCGGCGGCGTCGTCGGCGACCGCTTCGACGCCCGTACGGTCGCGCTCGCCACCGACCTCGTGCGCTGCGCCACGCAGCTCCTCGTCGGCGCGCAGCTGCTCGGCGGCGCCCCGAGCCTCGCCGTCCTCGCGGTCGCCGAGGCGCTCGGCGGGGCGGCCGGCGCCTTCGCGATGCCGACAAACTCGCCGCTCGTGAAGGGGACCGTGGCGCCCGAGGCGCTGCACCGCGCCAACGCGGCGATGGGGGTGGCCCGGAGCGCCACCAGGCTCGGCGGACCGGCGCTCGCGGGCACGCTCGTGCTGACCGTCGGGCCGGGCTGGGCGTTCGTCCTGGACGCCGCCACCTTCGCCCTCAGCGCCCTGCTCCTGGCGGCCGTACGGGTGAAGAGGGTGCCGATCCCGCGCCGCTCGCTCCGCGCCGACCTCGCGGAGGGCTGGCAGGAGGTCCGCTCCCGCGACTGGTACTGGACCAGCCTGATCGGCCACAGCGCCTGGAACGGCGCCGCGGCCGTCCTGATGACCCTCGGGCCCGCCGTCGCCGTGCAGCGGCTGGGCGGCGGCGCGACCTGGGTCGTCCTGCTCCAGGTCGGCGCCGTCGGCTTCCTCGTCGGGTCGCTGCTCGCCGACCGGGCCCGCCCCCGGCGCCCGATCCTCACGGCGAACCTCGGTCTCGCCACGTACGCCCTGCCGCTGGTCCTGCTCGCCGTGGCCGCGCCCGCGCCACTGACGATCGCGGCCTACGGGCTCGCGCAGGCGGGGCTCGGCTTCCTCTCCCCCGTGTGGGACACCGCCGTCCAGCGGGCGGTGCCCGACCACGCGCTCGCCCGGGTCACCTCGTACGACTGGCTGCTCTCGCTGGCCGCGATGCCGCTGGGCTACGCCCTGGCGCCGCTCGCCGCCTCCGCCTGGGGGCCCGAGGTGCCGCTGCTCGCCGCCGCGGTCATGGTGGGTGGCTGCTGTCTCGGTACGGCACTCGTCCCGGGGGTGCGGCGCTTCCGCTGAGGGGGCGTCACGGGCGGACGGCGACCTCCGCCAGGAAGGCGGTGAGCAGTCGGGCGGTCTCGTCCGGGCGCTCCAGGGCCGGGAGGTGTCCGGCCCAGTCGAGGTCGAGCTTGCGGGCGGCCGGCAGGAGGCCCGCGAGGTCGTCGGCGACGGCCCGGAAGTCGGGCACGTCGTGGACGCCGCTGACGACGAGCGCGGGGACCTCGATCCGGGCGAGCTCGTCCCGGGTGACCCCGGCGTCGACCGGGCCGAACTCCTCGGGGGCGGCGAGCTGGACGTCGAAGGCGCGCCGCTGCATCGTCCGTACGAAGGCGCGGGCGGTCTCGTCGGCCTCGGGCCCGAGCCAGGTGTCGACGTTGAGCTCGACGGCGGCGTCGAGGTCGCCGGCCTCCAGGAGGGCGTCCTCGCGGCCGCCCCAGGCCCGCAGCTCCTCGCTCGGCTCCATGCAGGGGCTGGCGGAGCCGAGCAGGGCGAGCGCGGTGACGCGGTGGGGGTGGCGGGCGGCGAACTCCAGGGCGACGTGGCCGCCGAAGGAGGAGCCGACGAGGGCGGCGCGGTCGGCGCCGAGGTGGTCGAGGAGGTCCCGGACGTCGTCGGCGTGGGTGTGCGGGGCGTCGACGGGGGTGTCGCCGAAGCCGCGCAGGTCGCAGCGGACGACGCGGTGGCCCGCTTCGGCGAGTGCGGCGAACTGGCCGTCCCACATCCGGCGGTCGCAGACCCCGGAGTGCAGCAGGACGACGGTCGAGGGGCCTTGGCCGGCCAGGTCATGAGAGAGCGTCACCCGCCGACCCTAGGCGGGGCGGATGCGGAAGGCCACTGGTTCGAGGCGGCGACACCCAGCGACTTGAACACGTTCAAGAGTAGGTCTACAGTCATGCCCAACAGCTTTTGAACGCGTTCAAGGGAGGGTGGGGCATGGACCTCACTGTCATCGCGTACATCGTCTACCTGCTGATCAGCGTGGCGCTGACCGTCTGGGTCGCCCGCACGCTCAGCGCCAACGGAAGGATCTTCCTGGCCGACGTCCTGCACGGGAACGAGAAGCTCGCGGAGGCCGTCAACCACCTCCTCGTGGTCGGCTTCTACCTCGTCAACTTCGGCTTCGTCGCCCTCTACCTGAGCCAGGAGGCGGCCGTCCTCGACGCCCGCGCGCTCTTCGAGGCGCTGTCCGTCAAGCTCGGCGTCGTCCTGCTCGTCCTCGGCGTGATGCACCTGGGCAACGTCTACGTACTCAACAAGATCCGCCGCCGCGGCGTCATGGAGCGCGAGCAGGTGCCGCCGGTCGGTCCGCAGGGCTGGACCGCCACCCCCAAGGGCGGCCCCTGGGCCCCGCCCGCACCCCAGGGCTGAGCCGTGCCGACCCCCGTCGGACGCCTGACCGTGCTGTACGACGCCGACTGCCCGCTCTGCGTCCACCTGAGGCACTGGCTGCTGCGGCAGCGGCAGCTCGTGCCGCTGGACCTCGTCCCGGCCGGCTCCCAGGAAGCCCGGCGCCGCTTCCCGGACCTCGACCACTCCGCCACGCTGCGGGAGATCACGGTGGTCGGGGACCGGGGGCAGGTCTACCGGGAGACGAACGCCTGGATCGTCTGCCTCTGGGCGCTCGCCGACCACCGGGCCAAGGCCCACTGGCTGGCCACCCCGGCCGGGCAGCCCTTCGCCCGGGTGACCGTCCTCGCCGCCGCGAAATGGCGGGAGGCCCTCAAGGGGCCCGCCGGCGAGGACGCGGCCGGGCACGGCGAGGACGAGTGCGGGCACTGCGAGGACAGCCGCTACGAGGGCGGGCGCTACGAGGGCCGACGCTGCGAGGGCGGGCGCTGCGAGGGCGGGCGCTGCGAGGGCGGGCGCTGCGAGGGCGGGCGCTGCGAAGTGCCCGATCCGCCCGACTAGGCTCAGTCCCGTGACGCAAGAGAAGAAGGCCGACGAGAAGAAGGCCCCGAAGAGCGAGCAGACCCGCACGCTCATCCTCGAAACCGCGCTCCGGCTGTTCAAGGAGCGCGGTTACGACAAGACGACGATGCGGGCCATCGCCCAGGAGGCCGGGGTCTCCGTCGGCAACGCGTACTACTACTTCTCGTCCAAGGAGCACCTCGTCCAGGGCTTCTACGACCGGATCGCCGAGGAGCACCAGGCGGCCGTCGAGCCCCTCCTGACCAGCGACGAGAAGGACCTGACGGCCCGGATCCGCGGGGTCTACCTCGGCTGGCTCGACATCGCGGAGCCGTACCACGCGTTCGCGGCGCAGTTCTTCAAGAACGCCGCCGACCCGGACAGCCCGCTCAGCCCGTTCTCACCGGAGTCGGAGGGCCCGCGCGAGGCGGCGATCGAGGTCCACCGGCGGGTCATCTCCGGCGCTTCGGTGAAGGTCGACCCGGAACTGCGGGAGGCGCTCCCGCAGTTGCTGTGGCTCCAGCAGATGGGCCTCGTGCTGTTCTGGGTGTACGACCGCTCGGAGGGCGCCGCGAACAGCCGGCGGCTCGTCGAGCGGCTCGCGCCGGTCACGGCCCGCGCGATCTCGCTCTCCCGCTTCCGGATCCTCCGCCCGCTCGTCAAGGAGACGCACGAGCTGCTCTCCGACTTCATGCCGACGGCGGCCGGAATGGCGGCCTCGGGCATGCCCAAGCGCGCCGCCCCGAAGCCGTCCGCCCCGTGACAGCCTTAGAACTCCTAACGGAATGACCTTCGGGGTCGGCTCCTCGTTTGCTCCCCGAACCGCCGGACGGCGGGACCGAGCGCCCCAGAGGAGACACGCCCCGTGCGTGCCCACGCTGGAGCGCCCGACCCCCACCACGACTGCGACCCGCGACTCACCCTCTGGTGCATCGCGGATCACGTCTTAGATCCAGTTGAGCTCCCAGAGGCGCCAGATGCCGGTGCCGTCCGTGAGGTACTGGGAGCCGCCCACGGCCTCCGTGGCGAGGACGTAGTCCTTCTTCTGCCACAGCGGGACCAGCGGGACCTCGTCGGCGACCTCGGTCTGGATCTCCCGGAAGTCACCGGTCGCCCGGGACCGGTCGCTGTACTGCTGCGTCGAGGCGACCAGCGCGTCGATCCGCTTGCTGGAGAAGCCGTTGTGCAGGGTGTTCGCCGTGCCGACGAGCGGCGCGGTGAAGCTGTCGGAGTCGGGGAAGTCGGGCAGCCAGCCGACGGTGTACGCGTCGTAGGAGCCCCGGGCGTACGCCTTCTGGAAGCTCTTCCAGTCGGCCTCGACGACCTTCACCTTGAAGAGGCCGGACTCCTCCAGCTGCTGCTTGATCTCGTTGGTCTCGGCGGCATAGGTGGCGTCCTGGCGGAAGCCGAAGGTGAACCGTACCGGCGTCGTCACCCCGGCGTCCTTCAGGAGCTTCTTCGCCTTCGCCACGCTCGGCGCGGGGTTGTTGTCGTAGAACGCCGTGCTGTGCCCGACGAAGCCCTGCGGGATGAGGGAGTACAGCGGCTCGACGGTGCCCTTGTACGCGCCCGTGGTGATCTCCGGGCGGTCGATGAGCGCGGCGACGGCCTGGCGCACGGCCTTGTCCGCCATCGGCGAGCCGGGCCGGACGTTGAAGTTGAGATTGCGGATCTCCGCGCTCTCGGCCTCCGTGAGGCGCGTCCCGCCCTCGGTCTGGCTCTCCAGCTTCGACAGGAACTCCGGCGGCAGCTGCCGGTGCGTGACGTCGACCTGCCGCGACGTCCACGCGGTGGCGAGGTCCTCGGACTTGCCGAAGTACTTCACGAGGACCGGCCCGCCGGCCTTCGTGATGGCACCCCTGTACGCCGGGTTGGGCTCCAGACGCGCGGACTCGCCCGGCTTGTACTCCTTGAGGACGTACGGGCCCGAGCCGTCGACGGTCAGGTCCGTGCGCAGCTTGTCGGCCGGGTACTTGTCCTTGTCGACGATCGAGCCGGCGCCCGTCGCCACCTTCAGCGGGAAGGTGGCGTCCCGGCCGCTGAGGTGGAAGGTGACGGTGCGGCCGTCGGCCTCGACGTCCTTCAGCGTCGGGAAGAGCGGCTGCGGACCGACGTCCGTCTTGATGCGCAGCATCCGCTCGAAGGAGTACTCGACGTCCTCGCTCGTCACCTTGCGCCCGCCGGCGAAGGTGAGGTCGTCGCGGAGCGTGCACTGGTACGTGGTGAGCTTGGCCCCCACGAACTTGCAGCTCTCCGCCGCGTCCGGCACGGGAGTCGTGAATCCCGGCTTGAACGTCAGCAGCGACTGGAAGACGTTGCTGTACATGGCCCAGGAACCGGCGTCGTACGCGCCGGCCGGGTCGAGTGAAGTGACTTCGTCGGTTGTGCCGACGCTGATCGGATCGGTCCGGAGTTCGTCGGAGGGCAGGAGTTGCCAGCCCCCGACTCCGGCCGCCACCAGTACTCCACAAGTGATGAGGATCCGCAGACGGACCGTCGACCGCATTTTGCCGTGCTTCCTTTTTTCGTACCACCCCAGGCGGACGCCCCCCCGAAAAACGCCGCATTGCCGTCAGCCAATCACACGGCTTTCACAAGGGGAAGGAAAAACTTTCACACAGCAGGTATATGTCCGGGATATGCGAATTTAAGTCGATGAGCGGCACGTATCAACCTCGACGCAAGGAGTGACCTCTTCCGATTACGCCTGTTTCGAGGCGAGTTCGACGAGGGTGATGTCGGAGGGCGCGCCGACCCGGACCGGGGGTCCCCAGGCGCCCGCGCCCCGCGAGACGTACAGCTGGGTGTCTCCGTACTGTTCGAGCCCCGCGACCGTCGGGTTGGCCAGCTCGGCGAGGTAGCCGCCCGGCCAGAGCTGGCCGCCGTGGGTGTGACCGGAGAGCTGGAGGTCCACGCCGTGGCGTACGGCGTCGTGGATGACGATCGGCTGGTGCGCGAGGAGGACGGCGGCGCGGGCCCGGTCGCGGTCGCCGAAGGCGCGGCCGAAGTCGGGACCCTGCCCCTCGCTCTCCCCCGCGACGTCGTCGACGCCCGCGAGGTCGAAGCCGCCCGCGATCTCCACGCGCTCGTTGCGCAGCGGGCGCAGGCCGAGCTCGCGTACGTGGTCGACCCAGGCGTCGGCGCCCGAGAAGTACTCGTGGTTGCCCGTCACGAAGAAGGAGCCGTGGCGGGCGCGGAGGTCGGCGAGCGGTTCGGCGGCGGGGCCGAGGTTCTCGACGGTGCCGTCGACGAGGTCGCCGACGATCGCGATCAGGTCGGGCTGGGTGGAGTTGATCGTGTCCACGATCCGCCGGCTGTGGGCGCGCCCCAGGATCGGCCCGAGGTGGATGTCGGAGACGACGGCGATCCGGTAGCCGTGGGCGGCGCGCGGCAGCTTGGCGAGCGGGACGGTGACGCGCTTGACCCGGGGCCCGCGCAGCACGCCGTACGTGCCGTACCCGACGGTCCCGAGCGCGACGGCCGCGGCGGAGCCACCGACGACGCGCGAGACGAAGAGCCGCCGGGAGACCTCGGACGGCGCGTCGGCGGGAGGCGCGGCCGGGGGCTCGGGTTCGGGTTCGGGCGCGGGCGCGGCGGCCGCCTGGGGAGCCGCCTCGGGTACGGACACGGGCTCGGGGACGGGAGCCGGAGCGGGCGCGGGCGCCGCCGGGGCCGCTGCCCGCACGCGGCGGTCGAGGCGGGCGCGCAGGACGGGCCGCACGGCCTCGCCGACGACCAGGGCCAGGGTCACGTACAGGAGCAGGGCGAGCCACAGGAACCCCGGCCAGGCGACGACCTGCTGGAACCAGAAGGGGGCACCGGCGCGCGAGGAGGTCAGGGCCGCGAGCGACAGCAGCGGCAGGGCAACGGCGGCGGCCGTACCCAGACGGCGCGGCAGCCCGCCGGGCGCCGTCACATCGCGCACGAGGCGCCGCCACACGTACCAGTGGACGCCGCCGAGCACGGCGAGGACCACGACCAGGACCAACAGAAAGGCGAACACGCCCCGAACCCCCATCTTTCGCTACAGAGACCCTGCCGCAAGATCGCCGCAGACCCGTTCGATACTGGCAGGGCATGGCCACCCCACTCCGAAGGACACCCCATGAAGCTCAGCCGCCGCGTCTCCTGGTTCCTGCTCGCGTTCGGCGTCTGGTCTTGGGTGATCTGGGTGACCTTCGCGAAGAACCTCTGGAAGGACGGGAGCGGTCTCGCCTTCGACGACGCGGGAAACCCGACCGCGTACTTCTGGGTCCACCTCACCCTCGCTGTCACGTCGTTCATCCTAGGGACGGCCGTCGGCGTGATCGGCCTGAGGGGCGTGCGAGCGCACGCGGGCAAGTAGAAAGCCCCGCCCATGCGCTACGGGAGAGCGCACAGGCGGGGCCGCCTTGCGGTTCAGCCCGGCCAGGGGACGTCCTGATCGGGCTTGTCCAGCCGCGCGGACCAGACCGTCGTGGTCACCGTCGGGCCGAACCGCTCCGGGGCGGGGCGGTCTCGACGCGGTCCGTGCTGCCACACGGTGAACCGGTCGTCCGACTTCTCATCCCGGTCCACGGCGGCATACGACGCGGCGTCGATGGTGGCAACCCACAACCGGGACGCCACCCCTTCCACGTCTGGATTCTCGTCGTTCACCGCGCCGAGCGGACCGCGCAGGGCCTTCTTGTGCCTCCCTTACCCGTTCCCCAAGATGGCTCCCGTAGTGCGGTCGCCTCACGCTCGTGAGCGGCCCAGCGTCCGCCACGGACAGTCAGTTCGGGGCACCAGGTACCAAGCACGGGAGGGGCGGGGCCATCGGGCACGGGGGCATCTCCTCGGGCCCCCGGGGTGCAGGTAGTAGCGCTGGAGTCTGCGCAGGGTCAGGGGTACGTACACACGCGTGGCTGCGCGGAAAAGTGACGAACTCGGCGACGGAGTGGCTGCGTCCGGCACCCAAGGGGCTTCGGTGCCCCTTCGGAACCTTCGCGCTGCCCACGCCACCGCCGTCGCTACCTGCGGGTGGATCGCAACATGACCGCACGTCAGACACGCCCCCACCGCCCGGAATCGAAACCGCCAAGAGCCGCCCTTCGTGGCGCTGTCCATAGCGTCAAACTTCCGCCACCGCTTTTGTACGCATAGAGCTCATGACGGCCTGGGGGGCGGGAGCGATACGCTTTTCCCGTAATCAGCGCGATACGCCTTGGGGCGGTGAAGCTCTCCGGGATTAGCTCGAAGCACACCACCAGGCCAAGTTGCCCCTGATCACAGCACCCGAGAATCCGCTGCAGAAGGACGGGACTTGGCTCGCGTGAACCCGGCCGTCCCTCATCGCTGCATAGCGTTGTGTCCCTTCTCCGATCGCCGTCGCGCAACGGCGCGCGACAGGAACCAGAGGACATGCAAGCCGCATGACCGAAGCCAGCGAGAGGACTGCAAACCATGACTACGACTCGCAGCATGGACACAAAGAGCGCGACCCGCCCCACGCTCGAACTCCGCGTCGGAGGACTGCACTTGACCGTTCAACGCATCCCCGGATGGCTCGTCACCTGGCATCCCTCGCCGGCGGGGCAGCAGGCACGTGGTGGGCACAGCACTAGCTTGACTCTGTCGGGGATCTTGGAGTTTCCCGGTGCGCCCGGGGTGATCGGTGGGCATGCTCGGGGTGTTCCGAGAGCCTATGCAGTTGTC
>NZ_JBSGTX010000088.1:0-30513 GCF_053607625.1 Streptomyces sp. NPDC055103 | reverse complement strand
AACACCGTCGGGGTCCGCGCCGGGGCGCGGGGCGGGGGTTGCGCAGGCCGCTTCCCGCGCTACCGCCGGCCTCGGCGCTTCGTGCGCCGAGCCGGCCTTTCCCGTGCCCGAAGGGGCGGACCCTTCAGTCCGTGCCCATCTCCATCGCCGCGCGGTCCAGCATCTCGTCGTCGCCGGAGACCTCGCCGCGGGAGGCGATCGCCTCGGCGCCGCCCTCCGGCAGCTCCGTCAGGGTGCCGATCAGGCCGGTCGCGGCCGCCTGGGCGGCACCGATCGCGGGGCTGCCGGTGCCGATCACGCCGAGCGCGGCGTACTGCTCCAGCTTGGCGCGGGAGTCGGCGATGTCGAGGTTCCGCATGGTGAGCTGGCCGATCCGGTCCACCGGGCCGAAGGCCGAGTCCTCGGTCCGCTCCATGGAGAGCTTGTCCGGGTGGTAGCTGAAGGCCGGGCCCGTCGTGTCGAGGATCGAGTAGTCCTCGCCGCGCCGCAGCCGCAGGGTCACCTCACCGGTGACGGCGGCGCCGACCCAGCGCTGCAGCGACTCACGGACCATGAGGGCCTGCGGGTCCAGCCAGCGGCCCTCGTACATGAGCCGGCCGAGACGCCGACCCTCGTTGTGGTACTGGGCGAGGGTGTCCTCGTTGTGGATGGCGTTGACGAGCCGCTCGTAGGCCGCGTGCAGCAGCGCCATGCCGGGAGCCTCGTAGATACCGCGGCTCTTGGCCTCGATGATCCGGTTCTCGATCTGGTCCGACATGCCCATGCCGTGGCGGCCGCCGATGGCGTTGGCCTCCATCACCAGGTCGACGGGGGAGGAGAACTCCTTGCCGTTGACGGTCACGGGGCGGCCCTGGTCGAAGCCGATCGTGACGTCCTCGGTGGCGATCTCGACCGAGGGGTCCCAGAAACGGACGCCCATGATGGGCTCCACCGTCTCCACACCGGTGTTCAGGTGCTCCAGGGTCTTCGCCTCGTGCGTGGCGCCCCAGATGTTGGCGTCGGTGGAGTACGCCTTCTCCGTGCTGTCCCGGTAGGGGAGGTCGTGGGCGACGAGCCACTCCGACATCTCCTTGCGGCCGCCGAGCTCGGTCACGAAGTCCGCGTCGAGCCACGGCTTGTAGATCCGCAGGTGCGGGTTGGCCAGCAGGCCGTACCGGTAGAACCGCTCGATGTCGTTGCCCTTGAACGTCGAGCCGTCGCCCCAGATCTGGACGTCGTCCTCGAGCATGGCCCGGACCAGCAGGGTGCCGGTGACGGCGCGGCCGAGCGGCGTGGTGTTGAAGTAGGCACGCCCGCCGGAGCGGATGTGGAACGCGCCGCAGGTGAGCGCGGCCAGGCCTTCCTCGACCAGCGCGGCGCGGCAGTCGACCAGGCGGGCGATCTCGGCGCCGTACGCCTTCGCGCGACCGGGCACCGAGGCGATGTCGGGCTCGTCGTACTGGCCGATGTCGGCCGTGTAGGTGCACGGGACGGCGCCCTTGTCGCGCATCCACGCGACCGCGACCGAGGTGTCGAGGCCGCCCGAGAAGGCGATGCCGACGCGCTCGCCGGCGGGAAGGGAGGTGAGGACCTTAGACATAGGAAGAGTATGCATCATCCTGCATGGTCATGCAACGTCGATCCTTGTGCGCCTCTTCCGCGCGCCCCGAGGCCGGGCGTCGCCCCGCCGCGCCCCGAGGCCGGGCGTCGCCCCCGTGCGCGGAGGCGTGGGCGGATGGATGCTGGTAGTAGCCGTGCGTGAGGAGGCAGACCATGACACGCACTCTGGAGTGGACGGTCGGCCTGGAGCTGATCGAGGAGAGCGGCAGGACTGAGGCCGAGGCGCGGCTCAGCACCGGCACCTCGACCATCACAGGCCACGGCACCGCCCGCTGCAACCCGTCGGACGTGGACGTCCCGGCGATCGGCGACGAGCTCGCCGCGAGCCGGGCGATGAAGGACCTGGCCGGCAAGCTCATGCGGGAGGCCAACCGGGAGATGGAGGCGGTGGGCGCGGGGACCGTACCCCAGCACACCGGTCCCGGATACGGCTGGCCGGAGGCGGTCTCCTGATCTCCTGACGGAGCCGTCACCCGCCCCGGGGGTCCAGGCCGGACGGTGTCCCTCTGTCCGGCCCGGCCCCTCGCGCTCCTACGCGCGGCCGTCGCCGTCCTCGTACGCCAGCCGGTCCACGACCTCGACCACCCCGTCGACGGTCTCGCACAGCCGCACCAGGATCGGTGCGACGTCCGGGTCCTCCAGTGCGCCGCTGAGCGTCACCACGCCCTCGTCCACGTCGATGTGCACGGCGGCGGGGGAGAGGCGCAGGATGCGGACGACGACGTCCTCCCGGATCTCCTCCTGGATCGACCGGTCACGCCGCAGGAACAGCTGGAGGAGGTCGCTCCGGCTCAGCACGCCGATGAGCCGGCCCTCCGAGTCCACCACCGGCAGTCGCTTCACGCGGTGCCGCTCCATCAGCCGGGCCGCCTCGACCGCCGTCCACGAGGGGCGGGCCGTCACGGCCGGGCTGGTCATCATGGCCTCGGCGGTGCTCGGGCCGTCCTTCGCCGTGTGCCGTCGCAGCAGGTCGGCCTCGGAGACGACGCCCACGGGGCGGTTCTCGTCGTCGACGACGGGGACCGCCGTGATGCCGTACTCGTCGAGGAGCCGCGCGATCTCCTTGAACGACGTCCCCCGCTGCACCGCGACCGCGGCCGGCGTCATCAGGTCCGCGACACTGCGGTTCCTCATCGTCCGTTCCGTCCCTTCTGCGTTCCGGACTCCATGGTCCCGCACCGGACGTATTCCTGGCGTGAGGGGGTGTGGAACAGAGGGTGCGGCCAGGGCTTGCGGAGATGTCATGTACATGGTTACTTCGGGTAAGTCGCGGTTCCGAGAAGGAAGAAGGACCCCTCATGCCCTCCCCTCGCACGCACCGTCGCCGTCGCTTCGGCGGAGCCCTGGCGCTGGCCCTCGCCCTCCTCACCGCGTCCGGCGGCACCGGAACGGCCGCCCCGGGAGCGATCCCCGACGAGACCCCCGCCGGACTGCGCGAGGTGATGTTCGTCGGCAACAACTGGGACGGCACGGCCGACGTCATCGAGTCCCGCGGCGACCTCCGCCGCATCGGACGCCTGAACGTCGTCCCCGACCGCGAGGAGCGGCTGCGGGAGATCTATCTGAACCCCGTCAAGCTCGCCTTCTTCCTGGGCGTCCGCAGCGGGCCGGGGGAGGGGCACGACCAGTTCGTCGACGACATGTACGCGACCCCCGACGGCTCGGCCATGGTCGTCTCCCGCCCCAGCCTCGCCGACGTGGTCTCCCTCGACCTGCGCACCGGTCGCGTCAACTGGCGCTTCCCCGTCGCCGGTTACCGCGCCGACCACATGGCCGTCTCGCCCGACGGCACCCGGGTCGCCGTCTCCGCCTCCACGGCCAACACGGTGCACGTCCTCGACATCGCGACCGGCCGTGAGGTCGGCTCGTTCAGGACCGGCGACAAGCCCCACGAGAACGTCTTCACCTCCGACGGCCGTCTGTGGAACATGTCCATCGGCGAGGTCACCACCGCCCTCGACGCACCCTGGCTCGACTGGACCAAGGGCGACCGCCGCATCACCGTCGTCGACGCCCGCACCTTCGAGACCGTACGGGTGATCGACATGCGCTCCCGGCTCGACGCCTTCGGGCGCGACGACCTCTCCGACGCCGTACGGCCGCTCGTCCTCACCCCGGACGAGAAGAAGCTGTACTTCCAGGTGTCGTTCCTCAGCGGGTTCCTGGAGTACGACATCGCCACCGACCGCATCACCCGGGCCAAGTACCTCCCCGGCAACCCGTCGACCGACCCCGACCGGACGGCCTGGGTCAACGACTCGCGCCACCACGGCCTGTCGATCAGCCCCGACGGGACCAAGCTCTGTGTCGCCGGCACGATGGACGACTACGCCACCGTCGTCGACCGCGCGAGCCTCCAGGAGGGCCCGCTCGTCGAGGTGTCCAAGCCCTACTGGGCGACCGTGAGCGGCGACGGAAAGTCCTGCGTCGTCTCGGAGAGCGGTGCGGACCGCGTGACCGCGATCGACTTCGCGACCGGCCGGAAGGTGGCCACCGTCGATGTCGGCGACCACCCCCAGCGCGTCCGGCTCGCCCGCGTGCCCGCCGACTGGACGGGCCCCGCGGGGAGTTGATCCGGGGTCGCGCGGACCGTCAGGTGCGGTGCACAGCGACCTCGTGGAGCGAGTAGCCCCACTGGGTCGCGCGCCGCACCCCCTGGATCCTCACGTACCGCGCGGACGTCGAAGCGAACTCGGCGTTGTCGTAGCCGCCGTCACCGGCGTCCGTGCTCCACACCGTCCTCCAGTCCGTGCCGTTCTCCGACACGTCGACGCGGTACTCCCGCGCGTAGGCACGCTCCCAGTCCAGGGTGACCTTGCCCACCCGGTGCACCGCCCCGAGGTCCATCTGGAGCCACTGGCCGTCCGACCAGTCGCTGGCCCACCGCGTGCCGACGTCACCGTCGACGGCGCGGCCCGGCGCGTAGCTCGTGAACGGGTTCCACTCCGCGGAGCTCGCCGAAGTCGCCGCGCCCGCAGCGAGGTTGATCCCCGGCTCGTGCTTCTCGGTCGACCTCCACGTCGTCAGGTACGACTCCGCTCCACCCGACAGCTCGTCCACGACGCCCTGGCCGCCGCTGAGCCGGATCTGCTCGATCCAGTCCGGGACCAGGCCGTTGTGCGCGGCTCCGTCGGTGTTGAGGTCCCAGGTGCGCTCGCCCGTGACCTGGCGGTCGATCACCGCGCCGCCGTCGGCGCTGCGGAAGGGGTACTTCACGGCGTTCGGGGCGTCCGGGCCGACCGGGCCCGGCCAGCCGCCGACGCCGTTCATGTCCGTGCCGTAGCCGAGACCGACCCCGTACTTCTCGCGAAGGTCCGCCTTCTGCGCCGCCTCCCCGATGAAGCCCTCCGCGCCGTGCATGTACTGGGCGACGAAGCCGCCGAGACGGTACAGCCGCTCGGTCCAGTCGAGGTCCATCCAGCTGTGCGTGGAGAGGACGCCCGGGTACTCCTCGGACTCCAGGATGTCGAGCGCCCGCCCCGCGGCCTTGACGCTCATGTGGTCGAGCTCCAGCATCATGCCCCGGTCGATCATGCCCCGCAGGGCGTGTTCGCCGAGCCTGGTGAGACCGCGGGTGTTGCACTTGGCGTCCGAGGCGTACGACGGGACGCTCACCCCGGCCGGCAGCTTCGAGGCCATCACGGGCGCGGCGGCCAGGCCGATCGGGTTGTCGTGCTGCGGGCCCGCGCACTGCTCCGTGGCCCAGAAGGTGCCGGTCGACAGGAACTGGCCGATGTTGACGGCCGCCCCGATGGTCCCGGAGTCGAAACGCACCCCGCACAGGGCGTTGTCGAACTTGTGGCACAGGAACATGCTGCGCACGCCGAGCCCGTACAGCTCGTCGAGACCGCGGTCGATGTCGGCCTTGTCGCACTGGGCGACATCCAGGATCTGCTTGCAGCCGAACGGCTCCGAGGTCTCGACGCCGAGGACGACCGCCAGCTTGCCCTGCTCGACCACCGAGCGGGCCTGGGCGGAGTCGGTGACGATCCGGAACCAGCCCTTTCCGGGGCCGCCGTACATGCCGTCGACGTAGTCCTGGAGCTCGTACGTCTTCCTGGCCTGGAGACGGATCGACTCCATCTCGTCACAGCCGCGGTCCCGGGGCAGGATCGAGCAGATCAGGCCGTTCGTCACCAGGTCGTTGACGAGCACGCGCTGCCCGCCGCGCCAGGCCCGCTCGACCCAGGCGTAGTAGTTCTGCTGGTGCGTCAGGGAGTTGTGGGCGGGCCAGTCCTTGAACGAGGGCCAGCCGACCGGGTCGTGCGTGCCGTCCGCGCCGCCGGTGATGTTCTCGAAGAGCGCGCCCCTGCCGTCCGGATAGTGCTCGGGGCAGTCCTTGAGCGCGTCGGCGATGCCCACCGTGGAGAACGTCTGACCGCAGATGAGCCGGCCGCCGAACCCTTCGTTGGACATCAGGTGGTTGTGCGCGTCGACGAACCCGCGCACCTTCCCCTGGGCGTCGGTGCCGGTGAACGGCGCACCGGTGACGTTGACCCCGGAGTCCGGTGCGGGCCGGGAGGCCGGCTCCCACCACGTACCGGTGGCGGAGCCGGCGGCGGCCGCGGGAACCGGTCCGGAGCCGAACAGCAGCGCGGCGAGGGTGAGGAACAGGGCGAGGAGCGCGGATCTGCCGCCTGTTTTGCGCGGTGAGGGTCGAATCATGGTCAGCGATGCCTCCGGTCGGTGGGGGTGTGCCGGGCGCCCCGAGAATCGCGGTGTCGAGCCAGTGAGTCAAGAGTCCGGGACAAACGACCTGTTGGCGAAGTGACCGACCGGTAGGCTTTCAGCCGTCGATCAGGGCCACCAGCTGATCGGCCGTCATGTCGAGCTGCTCCTCGGCGACTTGATGGTCGCCGAGGACCAGGAACTGGAGCGTGAGTCCGTCGATCGCCGCCGCCAGATATCGCGCGAGCACCTCCACCGGCACCCGGGGCTCCGCGCCGCGCACCACGCCCACCTGGTCGAGCAGGACGGCCGCCGACGCCACGTACTGCTCGTACTGCGCGCGTGCCAGATGCTCGAACCCCGGCTCGCGCAGGGCGTACTGGGTGAGGTCGTACGTCAGCATGTGCTCACCGGGGTGCGCGGTGACGTGGTCCCAGTACGTCCGCAGCCCGGCCCGCACGGTCTCGCGCAGCGTCGCCCTCGGCTCGACCGCCGACTTCACCCGGGCGACGTAGTTGCCGGTGATCGTCTCGATCGCGGCTTCGAGCAGGGCCTGCTTCGAGTCGAAGCAGTAGTGGAAGACGCTCAACGAGACGCCCGCCTCGGCGCAGATCGACCGCGTGGTCGTCCGCGCGACACCGTCCTTGGTCATCGCCCTGATCGCCGCCTCGACGAGCTGCGTGCGTCGTTCGGCCGACGGCATCCGCGCCATGGTTCCTCCTCGCGTCCGGCGACAGGGTAAGACGCGAGGGCGCGGCCCGGCAGGGGCGGGGGTGTCCGATCCGGCGTCAGCCCCGGTCCAGGTCCAGGACCCCGCGGAGCGCCGCCACCGCGTGGGCGCGGTGCTCGTCCAACCACCGCACGGCGGCGTCCTCGTCGCCGTGCAGCAGCGCCGAGAGCACGGCGCGGTGCTCGTGGACGGCCAGCTCGCGATGCGGGGTCTCCGTGTAGTAGAGCGAGCGGTACGCGTCGGTGGAGTCCCACAGCGTCGCGATGAGACGGACGAGACGCGGCATCCCGGACGCCTCGATCAGCGTGAAGTGGAAGCGCCTGTTCGCCGCCGCCATCCCCGGCACGTCACCCTCCTCGGCAGCCCGCTCCACCTCGCGCTGGATGCCTTCGAGCGTGTCGACCGTGCCGTCCGGCATGCGCCGCACGGCCCTGCGCACCGCCTCCGTCTCCAGGAGCTCCCGGATCCGGTAGATCTCCTCCAGGTCGGCGAGCGAGAGCTCCGCGACGAAGTACCCCCGGTGTATGTGGTGCACCACGAGACCCTCGGCCTCCAGGGCCTTCAGCGCCTCGCGGAGCGGGACGCGGCTCACGTCGAGCCGCGCCGCGAGGGCGTCCTGGCGGATCGGGGCGCCGGGCCTGAGCTCGCCGCTGGTGATGGCGCGACGCAGTTCCTCCAGGACGAACTGCTGGGCGGTCTGCGGCCGCCGTTTCTGCACCGCGCTGCTCATCGCCTGTGACCTTCCGTTCCTGATGTCGCCCACCGGCGGCTTCCGCGGCCGGTGGCCACCATCTTCCTATGGATCAGGGCGTGCGCGCGGGCCGGCCGAGCGCGGTGAGCAGCTCTTCGGTGTGTTCGCCCAGGCGCGGGGGAGCGCTGTGGTACGAGGGCGGGGTGGCGCCGAGCCGGATCGGGTTGACGACCTGACCGGGACCGGCCGCCGGCTCGGGGACCCGCGGCGCGAGCCCCAGCCGGTCGGCGAGATCGAAGGCGGCGGCCAGGTCGTTGATGGGGCCGCAGGGCACCCCGGCGGCGGTGAGCTCGTCGAACCAGCCGTCGGCCGTGCGCGTGCCGAGCGGCCCGGACAGCGCTTCCACCAGCTCTTCGCGATGGGCGACGCGAGCCGTGTTGGTCGCGAAGCGCGGGTCCTCGGCGAGTTCCCGCCGGCCGAGCCGCTCGCACAGCGTGCGGAACTGCCGGTCGGTGCCGACCGCGAGGACCAGCGGCCGGTCCTCGGCCTCGAACACCTCGTACGGCGCGATGCTCGGGTGCCTGTTGCCCATCGCGCGCGGCACGACGCCCGCGCCGAGGTGGGCGGCGGACTGGTTGGTGAGCGCCGAGAGGAGCGAGGTGAGCAGGGAGACCTCGACGCGCTGGCCCTCGCCGGTGCGCTCGCGGTGCCGGAGGGCGGCGAGGATCCCGAGGCCGGCGTGGAGGCCCGTGATGACGTCGACAAGGGCCACCCCCGCCTTGGTGCCGGGCCCTTCCGGTTCGCCCGTCACGCTCATGAGGCCGCCCATCGCCTGCACGAGCAGGTCGTAGCCCGGCAGGCGGGCCCCTTCGGCGGTGCCGAAGCCGGTCACCGAGCAGTACACGAGCCCGGGATGGGCGGCGCGGACGTCCTCGTACCCGAGGCCCAGCTTCTCCATCGTGCCGGGACGGAAGTTCTCCACCAGGACATCCGCGCGGGCGACGATCGCGCGCGCCGTCGCCAGGTCGTCCGGGTCCGTCAGGTCGAGCGAGACGGAACGCTTGTTCCGGTTCACCCCGAGGAAGTACGTGGCCTCGCCGTCGGCGAACGGCGGCCCCCACGCGCGGGTGTCGTCCCCGGACCCGGGCCGCTCGATCTTGATGACGTCCGCGCCCAGGTCGGCGAGGATCATCGTCATGTACGGCCCCGCGAGCACCCGGCCGAAGTCGGCGACGACGATCCCGTCCAGGGCGCCCCTCGCGGTCGTGTCCGGTGTGCCCTCTTGGTCTGCGCGCATTCCGCTTCTCCCTCGCCGACGGTCACGTCGGACCGTACGGGCCGGACATCGAATATTCAATACTGGATCCAATATCCGATCTGGCGCTACGCTTCGGCTCGCCGAGTTGTCACCGCCGTCAGTCGCCCGTCACAGGAGGCCGTCCGTGAAGTCGCCGTCCACCCCCGTCCACCCCTTCGACCTGCTCGCCCTCGACGGACTGCTCACCGACGAGGAGCGCGAGATCCGCCGGACCGTCCGCGCCGTCGCCGACCGTGAGCTGCGGCCGCACGTCGCCGGCTGGTTCGAGAAGGGCGAGATCCCGGCCCGCGAGCTCGCCCGCACCCTCGGCGGCATCGGCGTCCTCGGCATGCACCTGGAGGGGTACGGCTGCGCCGGCACCAACTCCGTCGCGTACGGACTCGCCTGTCTGGAACTGGAGGCCGTCGACTCCGGACTGCGCTCGCTCGTCTCCGTCCAGGGCTCCCTCGCCATGTACGCGATCTGGAAGTACGGCTCCGAGGAGCAGAAGCAGCGCTGGCTGCCGAAGATGGCGGCGGGCGAGTACATCGGCTGCTTCGGCCTCACCGAGCCCGACGCGGGCTCCGACCCCGGGGCGATGCGGACCAACGCCAAGCGCGACGGCTCGGACTGGGTGCTCAACGGCACCAAGATGTGGATCACCAACGGCTCCGTCGCCGACGCCGCCGTCGTCTGGGCCCGCACCGAGGAAGGCGTCCGGGGCTTCCTCGTCCCGGCGGGCACCCCCGGCTTCAGCGCCCCCGAGATCAAGATGAAACTCTCCCTGCGGGCCAGCGTCACCAGCGAACTGGTCCTGGAGGACGTCCGCCTCCCGGCCGACGCGATGCTCCCCGAGGCCCGTGGCCTCTCCGGCCCGCTCGGCTGCCTCAACGAGGCCCGCTTCGGCATCGTCTTCGGTGCCCTCGGCGCCGCCCGCGACTGCCTGGAGACCGCCATCTCCTACGCCCGCGACCGGACCGTCTTCGCCCGCTCGCTCGCCTCCTACCAGCTCACCCAGCAGAAGCTCGCCGACATGGCCGTCGAGCTCGGCAAGGGCATGCTGCTCGCCCTCCACCTCGGCCGCCTGAAGGACGCGGGCGCGATCACGGCCGAACAGATCAGCGTGGGCAAGCTGAACAACGTACGGGAGGCCATCGCGATCGCCCGTGAGTGCCGCACGATCCTCGGCGCCAACGGGATCACGCTGGAGTACCCGGTGCTGCGCCACGCCAACAACCTGGAGTCGGTGCTCACCTACGAGGGCACGAGCGAGGTCCACTCCCTGGTCATCGGCAAGGCGCTCACCGGCGAGCAGGCCTTCCGCTGAACCTGTGAGCCGTCCGGCGGCCCCGAGGCCCGCTCGCGAGCGGGCGGCCTCGGAGCCGCCGGCGAGCGGGTCAAGGGGGCGGCGCGCCCACCGGCGACCGGGCCGTCCGCCCTGATCCAAGAGACTGGCCCAGGGGTCGTCGGTCAGACCGCCGTCACCCGGTCGACGAAGGCGTCGAGGTGGGCCGTCGTCCGTGCGATCCGCTCCTCGACGGTGAGGGACTCCTCCTGGCGCCCGGCGCGCAGCTTCGGCTGCCGCTTGCCCCGGACGTACAGGGAGCAGGCGAGGTCGGCGCAGAGGTAGATGCCGACCGTGTTCCCCTCCCGCCCGCGGGTCCCGGCGAGCGGCGCCACGAGGAGGGTCACGCCCGATGAGGCGTGCCCGGTCAGGCAGACCTGGCACATGCTGGACCTCACGGCACTGGTCCGGCCGGTGGCCGGGACCCGCAGGGTCACGCCGACCGGTCCGTCCTCGCGCGGGACGACCAGGTGCGCGCGGAGCGGCGCGCCCGGGTCGACCCAGCCGAGGAAGTCCAGGTCCTCCCAGGGGAGTTCGGCGAAGTCGAGCGGCAGCTTGAGCCGTGCCGCCTCGCCCTTCGTGCAGTTCACGAAGGACGAGCGGATCTGTTTGTCGGTCAGTGGTTCCACTCGATGGACCGTACACGGACCCCCGGTCGAGGGCACCCGAATATGCGGCCGCCGGGGACCCGCGGCCTCAGGCCACCCAGTCCGGCAGGGCCGGGTCGGCGAACCGCCCCGGAGCCCCGTCGAGCGCCGCCGCGAGCCGCTCCGCCGCCGGCTCGTACACGTCCTCCGGCAGCGTGTACGGGATCCTCAGCCGGTGCTCGTGCGTGCCCGGGTCCACCCCGAACCGGGCACCGCCCTCCACCCGCACCCCGTGCCGAAGGGCGCGGGCCGCGACGGCCGAGGCGACCGGGCGGCCCAGGTCGATCCACAGGCACATCCCGCCGGGCGGCACCGTCCAGCGCCACTCGGGCACGTGCCGGGCCAGCGCCGTCGTCAGTGCCTCCCTGCGCCGCCGCAGCTCCTCGACGCGCCGCGGCAGGATCGTGTCGAGCCGCTCCAGAAGAGCGACCGCGACCAGCTGGTCCAGGACCGACCCCGACAGGTCGGCGGTGATCCGCACCCGGGCCAGCTCGGTCACCACCCGGGCCGCCGCGCGGACCCAGCCCACCCGGAGCCCGCCCCAGCAGCTCTTGCTCAGCGACCCCACGGAGACGATCTGCTCCCCGTCACCGCCGCCGGCCGCCGCGGCGAAGGGCATCGGGGCGGGCACGTCCAGGGCCGTGTCGGTGAGCGTCTCGTCCGCCACGAGCCACGTCCCGGTCGCCCGCGCGGCCCGCGCCAGGTCCCGGCGCTGCTCCTGCGGCATCAGGTGCCCGGTCGGATTGTGGAAGTCGGGGATCAGATAGGCCAGGCGGGGCGCGGTCTGCCGCAGCGCGGCGTCGACGAGCCCGGTGTCCCAGCCGGTCTCCGTCACCGGCACGGGGGCGATACGGAGCATGCGGCCCCGCATCGCGTCGAGGGCGTTCGTGTACGAGGGGTTCTCGGCGAGCACCCGGTCACCGGCCCGGCCGAGCAGCGTCAGGACCAGCGACAGAGCCTGCTGCGCGCCCGTGGTGACGAGGATCTGCTCGGGACGCGTCGGCAGGCCGCGGGCCGTGTAGCGCTCCGCGATCGCGGAGCGCAGCACGGGCAGGCCGTACGGGTGGTAGCCCTGCGAGCCGGCGTAGCGGGGGAGCTCGGCGGCGGCCGACGCCAGCGCCGCGGTGAGCTCCTCCGGTGCCTGCGGCGCGGCGAGGGCGAGGTCGATCGTGGCCCCTGCGTCGTCCTGGAAGGCCCCGAGCTGGGTCGGCGCCTGACCGTCCGGCAGCGCGGTCCAGGTGCCCGCGCCGCGGCGGCTGTGCGCGTAACCGCTCTCCCGCAGCAGGTCGTACGCCCCGGTCACGGTCGTCCGGCTCACCTCCAGCACCGTCGCGAGCTCGCGCTCGGCCGGCAGCCGCAGGCGCAGCGCCACCCGCCCGTCGAGCAGCGCCTCGCGGATTGCTCGCGCGAGCTCCCGGTAGCCGAACCGGCCCTCGGAGGGCGGGGTGAGGAGCGACGCCAGCTGGCGGCCCGTCAGGGTCCGGTCCGCTGTGTGGACCACTCGGGCCACGGCCATGCCAATCACTCCTTATTGGCTCTGCTGTCCAGGCCAATAAGACTACAGACTCCTGTCCAGTGGCCTGGTGGCCACCTCCCCACGGGAAAGGAGACGACCGATGTCCGGACACTTCACCGACCGCGACGAGCGGATGTGGCAGGTGCGCGCAGAGGAGCGCGCAGCCAGGCCCCTGGCGATCGGAGCCTGGCTCCGTGGCCTGCGCGCGGCGATACGCGGTGGCTCGTCGTGAGCGAACCGCGTCCTCCGGCCGCCGGCGGAGCCCCTGCCGGGACGGTGGCCGAGGGGACCGTCCGACGGGTCGTCGTCGGCGTGAGCGGTTCACTGGCCTCCCTCGCGGCCCTGCGGTACGCGACGGCCCTCGCCCGCCGCGAGTCCGTACCGCTTCTCGCGGTGCTGGCCTGGGGACCGCCGGAGGGTGAGGGGCTGTACGCCCGCCGTCCCGACCGGGACTGGGCGCGCCTGTGGGCCGAGGACGCCCGGCAGCGGCTGCGGAGCGCCTTCGCCGACGCCCTCGGAGTCGCGCCCGCGGACCTCGCGATGGAGCGGCGGATCGTCAGGGACGCCCCCGGCGCCGCCCTCACCGCGGCGGCCGACCGCCCCGGCGACCTCCTGGTCGTCGGCGCCGCACCGGGCCGGCGCCGCCTCGCGCGGCTGCGCCGCCGCCCGGTCCTGCTCGCGGTCCAGGACGGCGCGGCCTGCCCGGTGCTGACCGTGCCGGGGCCGGTGCTGCGCCCGGGGGAGGCCCGCGTCCTGCGCGGGAACGCGCGTACCTCCGTACCGGACGGATCCGGGACGGAGGCACGGGCGGACGGGGACCGACGGGCGGTCGAGAGGTCAGATGACGGGCCCGCCGCCCGGACCGGGCGCGGGGACGGAGGGCGAACCCGAGACCGTTCCCGAGGCCGTTCCCGTCAGGGACGGTGAGTTCGACAGGGACGACTGGGACTGCGACTGCGACTGGGGCTGGGATTCGGGGGACAGCGAGGAGACCGTCGACGCCGACTGGCTCGTCTGGAGTCCCGCGGATCCGTCCGTGGCCGGCCCGGACTCGGCGCCCGGGGACGCGTCGGTCGACGGCGACTCGTCCGTCGGACTCGTCGGGTCGGACGGCGAGGTCGGCGCGGACGTCGACGGCGTGGGGGACAGCGTCGAGGGACACGGCGAAGGGGTGACCCCGCCGCTGGGCGCCGGGGTCTCCGTACCCGTCACCGTCACGCAGGGGACCGGGGACGTCGAGATCGACGTCGACGGCGACACGGACGGCGACTTCGAGTGCGTCGGCGGCGGAGGCGGCGGCGGGGTGGGCTTGTCGTGCCGGCCCGTGTCGCCGCGTTTCCGCGCGAACCAGCCGTCGTCCTCGGGGTCGTACACGACGAAGACGTTCACGACGGTCACCGACGGGGCCACGACGACGACCTGGGAGGAGTTGTACCCCTGCCAGGGCGTGCCCGTGGTCTGCGGTGCCTTCTGCGCCACCGGGTCGGTCAGCGGATTGCCACACGCGCAGCGCACCCGCGGAACGCCCCGGCCGTCGACGAGGACGGCGGTACCGCTCTGGAGCACCGCCTGGTACGTGGTGGCGGAGCCGCCCCGGAAGCCGTGGTTCGTCACCCGGGTGTCGACCCGCAGCTGAAGCGGGGTCAGGGAGCGGAGATAGCCCGGAACCTCGTTCGGCTTGATGCTCAGGACCGAGGCGAAGGCGGCGTTCTTCGACGGCTCGGCGGAGAGGAAGCGCACCTGCTGCTCGACGTCGCAGCTCGCGACCGACTGCGTCCCGCCGTAGAGGCCGGGCGCCGCGCCCGACACCCGCGGCGTACCGGCCTCGGCCGAGGCCGTGCGGGGCGGCAGCGAGGCCGCCGAGGCGGGACCGCCGCCGGTGCGGGCCGTCGACTGGGTGAACGGGTCGGGGCCGGACGCGGCGGCGTTCTGGAGGAAGACCTCGCCACCGCCGGATCCGGTCGTGTCGCTCTTGTCGTCCGACCCGCTGGTGAGGACGACGGCCAGGGCGGCGCCCGCCACGAGGACGGCGGTGACCGAAGCGACCTTGGGGACGGACCGCCACCACGGGCGGTCCGGCTTGCCGCCGCCGGCCGGAGCTCCGCCGGACGCGCCGCCTTCCCCGGGGCCACCGCCCGAGCCATCGGGGCCACCGGGGCCACCTGGGCCACCGGATCCGCCGCCCGAGGGCGGTCCTGGAGGTGGCGGGGGACCTGCGGTGCCCGGGCGGGTGCTCGGCCCCGAGAGGGGGCCGGAGGGCGGGCCTGACGGCGGGACCGACGGGGGTCCGGACGGAGGGCCTGACGGCGGGTGGGAAGTCACGTTTTTCCCTTTCTTCCGTTCCGGGCCCATTGTGTGCGCGGAACAGTGCCCGCCCGCAAGCGGAGAACCACCTTCGGCGAGCGGACGATCACCGAACGCGAGCGACGGAACGTTCCGTCCACAAGCGAGCGGCCGCCGCCGGTACTAGCGTGGACAGCGTGAGCAGTCGGCTCTCCACCTCAGCGAGCCCCGCGACCCCGACCGGGCTCTTCGTACGCGTCGGTGTCCAGGCCCTGGCAGCGGTGTTCGCCGGGTACGCCGCCATGGGCGTCGTCGCCGGACTCGGCCTCTGGGCCGCGGGCGCGGCCGACCTGCCCGGCGGCTTCAGCGCCGTCCTCGCCGCGGTCGTCGTGATGGCCACGGGCGGCAAGATCGACCTCTCCGGCGACGCCGGAGCCCTCGCGGGTACCCAGGCCGAACTGACCGCGATGCCCCTCACCGTCACCCTGGTGGGCGCGCTCGTCACCGGATACTGCTTCCTCCGCCCCCTGCGCCATCACGCGGTGGCGGGCACCCGCGAACTCCTCCTCCGCGTCGTGAGCACCGTCGTCCTCTGGCTGGCCGCCCTCGCGGGCCTCTCCGCCCTCGCCCGGCACGACTTCCCGCTCACCATCGGCGGAGACACCTCGGACACCTCCCAGGACTCCCTCGGAGACCTCTTCGGCGAGCTCATCGACGCCACCGAACCCACCGTCGGCTTCCGCGCCGACGTCGGCCCCACCCTCTTCTACGGACTCCTGTGGATCCTCGGCGTGCTCGCCGTCGCCCTCCTCGTGTCCCGCAGGACCCCGCTTCCGCCGCGGCTCGTCCGCTACCACGAGCCCGTCCGGCCCGCCGCCCACGCGATGCTCCTGCTCCCCCTCGCGTACGTGACCCTGGGCCTGGTCATCGGGATCGTCGTCGCGGCGACCAAGGGCCACGTGGCGGAGACCCTCGCCGTCCTCCTCCTCGGCCTGCCCAACGTCTCCTGGCTCGCGCTCGGCGTGGGCATCGGCGGCTCCTGGCAGGGCACGGCGGAGGGCCCGTTCGGCCTCCCCATGCCCCAGATCCTCGACGCCGTACTCCGCGAAGGCGGCGGCAGCGGCACCGATCTGTCCACGGTCGACCTGTCCTCGCTCGCCGCGCAGGACGGGAGGGCCTGGTGGATGCTCCCCGTCGCGGCCGTCCTGCTGCTCGCCGCGGCCTTCGCGGCGGCGGTCCGCTCCCCGGCCAGGACACGGCTCTGGCAGCACTCCCTGCGCCTGGGCGTCGCCTTCGCGCTGACGATGCTGGTCGTCATGCCCCTCACCCTGGTCGAGGCCCGCTTCGGCCTCTCGATCCTCGGCATCGGCGACCTCGACGCACTGGGCGGACAGGTGCTGCTGCGCCCGGACATCTGGAAGACCGTCGGCCTCGCCCTCCTCTGGGGCCTGGTCCTCGGCTTCCTCGGCGGCCTGCTCGCCTCCCGGGTCCACCGCAAGGGCGAGGTGGCGCAGAAGCCGCCGACTTCGGATCCCACCCCGTAGCTACAGACCAGCGGCCCACGTCATAGCCACAGACGCACCCACCCCGTAGCTACAGCTCCCGGAACACCGGCCGCGCCCACGCCGGCGGTGCCGGTGGCGGGCCGAGCCGCCGGGTGCCCGACGTCACCACGGGGCCGCCGGCCGTGCCCCCGGCCGCGAGCGCCGACCGCAGCTCCGCGACGAACTCCAGGCACGTCCCGTACCGCTCCTCGGGCGACTTCGCCAGGGCCCTCGCGAAGACCGCGTCCGCCGCCTCCGGCAGCCCCGGGCGCACCTCGGAGAGCGGCGGCGGCGGATCGTACTGCTGGGCCCACAGCACCGCCCAGTCCGTGTCGCGGCGGAACGGCGGCGCACCGACCAGGGTCTCGAACACCACGCACGCCAGGCTGTAGACGTCGCACCGGCCGTCCACCGGCTTGCCCGAGATCTGCTCCGGCGCCACGTAGTCCAGGGTCCCGACGAACTCGCCCACCGTCGTGAAACCGGTCAGCGACAGGGACTTCTTCGTCAGCCCGAAGTCCGTGAGGTAGACGTGCTCGGGGTGGTCACGGTCGGTGCCCTCGGCGACCAGGATGTTGCCGGGCTTCACGTCCCGGTGCACCAGGTCGTGCGCGTGCGCCGCGTCCAGGGCGGAGGCCACCTGCACGGCGATCCGCCCCGCCTTCGCGGGCGGCAGCGGCCCCTCGCGGTCGAGCAGGGCCACCAGGTCCTGCCCGGCCACGTACCGCATCGCGATGAACAGCACCCCCTCCGTCTCACCGGCGTCGAAGACCGGCACGATGTGGGGGTGGTCGATGGAGGCGGCGACCCGCGACTCGTGCGCGAAGCGCTTGCGGAAGGTGTCGTTACGGGCCAGCTCGGGCGCGAGGAGCTTCAGCGCCACCGTCCGGTCCAGGCGCAGGTCCCGCGCCCGGTAGACCACGGCCATGCCCCCGCGGCCGATCTCCCTCTCCACGAGGTAGCCCGCGATCTCCTTGCCGAGCAGCCCCGAGGGCCGTCCCGCGGGGAGTGCCGCGTCCTGCGCGCCGCCGGCCATCAGTCCTCACCCGCCGGGCCCGGCGGCCGCTCCACGACCTGCGTCGGCGGCGGCCCGGCCGCGACCGCCGGGTCGACCTGGGGTACCACCTGGGTCGGCTCGTACGCGGGCGGTCCGGCCGCCGCCGCGGCGGCCGTCGCGACCCGGTCGCCGGGGGAGGGGGCGGACTCGGGGGCCGTGTCCGCGACGGGCGCCGGGGAGCCGGTGGCGCCGGCGGCCGCCGACGGGGCCGAGGACGCCGCGTACGTACTCAGCCCGAGACCGTCGCAGAACACCCAGCGCTCGTGCTCCGCGTCGTACAGCCACACCGACTCGCCGTCGACGACCATCCCCACCCGCAGCCCACGGGTCCGCAGCCGGAAGGCCTCGCCGTCCAGGCGGCCCGCGCCCAGCTCCTCGGCCGCCCGCCGGTACCGGCCCAGCGCCTCCTCGGCACGGGCGATCAGGGGCCGCGGATCGGCCGTCCTGCTGAGCGGCCGGCCCGCCGCCGGAGGATCGTCCGGCACCGCCACGAGCAGCCGCGCGTCGATCCACGCCGACCAGCCGTTGGAGCACAGCACCCGCCCCCAGTCCCCGGCCCGCTCCGTCAGCCGCACCGGCAGGAACGCGTCGAGCGACACCGTCGGCAGCCCCGGATCCGGGGCCTCCCAAGCGGGAAGACCGTCGCGCGGGACGACGTGGGTGGGCCGGAAGTCCGGCAGGACATCGGGTACGGGGACGCTCACGGGCCTACCTCCGCATCACGACCGGCTCGTGGCGGCGCAGCAGCCGCGCGACGACGACACCGAGGGCGAGACAGATCACGACCAGCATGCCCATGTCGAACAGCCAGGCGTCCAGCGTGTGGCGCATCAGCGGATCGTCGGTCTTGTCGCTCGGCGCGACCTTCCCGATGTCGATCGTCGCGCCCATCGCGGCGAACGCCCAGCGCGAGGGCACCAGCCAGGCCAGCTGCTCCAGGCCGGGCGTCCCGCGCACCGTCAGCAGCGCGCCGCAGAACACCACCTGCACGATGGCGAGGAGGACGAGCAGCGGCATCGTCACCTCCTCCTTGCGGACCACGGCCGACACGAGGAGGCCGAGCATCATCGCGGTGAAGGCGAGGAGGGCGACGGCGAGCGTGATCTCGACGAGCGGGGGCAGCAGGACGCCCTTGCCGCCGGGCACGTTCAGGGGGACGCCGACCAGGGCCACCAGCGTCAGGACCACCGCCTGCACGACCGTGATCACGCCGAGGACGACCACCTTGGAGGCGAGATAGGCGGAGCGGGACAGGCCGACCGCTCTCTCGCGCCGGTAGATCGTGCGCTCCTTGACCAGCTCGCGCACGGCGTTCGCCGCGCCCGTGAGGACCCCGCCCACGCAGAGGATGAGCAGGACGTTCAGGGTCGACTCCGGGTTGAGCCGGCCCTCGGACAGGGCACGGGCCATCGCGCCCATCACGAACGGCAGCGCGATCATGATCGCGAGGAACGTCCGGTCGGCGGCGAGCGCGGCGGCGTACCGGCGCACCAGCGTCCGCAGCTGGGAGCCCCAGCTCTGCGCCTTCGGCGGCGGTCCGGGCTCCGGTACGGCCCGCGCGGCGGCGCCGGCGTATCCGACGTGACCGTCGGTCCCACCGGTCCCGCCGTCCCCGGTGGGCAGAAGCGGGCGGGCCGACGCGTCCGCGACGTACCGGCGGTGGAACCGGGAGGACCGGTACTGCCCGGCCCAGTCGCGGTCCCGGTCGTTCTCGAAAGCCTCGAAGGCCTCCGGCCACTGCGTGTAACCGAAGAAGTCGAGGCTGTCGGCGGGCGGTCCGTAGTAGGCCACCCGGCCGCCGGGGGCGAGGACGAGCAGCCGGTCGCACACGTCGAGGCTGAGGACGCTGTGCGTGACGACGACGATCGTGCGTCCGTCGTCCGCCAGCCCGCGCAGCATGTGCATCACGGACCGGTCCATCCCCGGGTCGAGGCCGGAGGTCGGCTCGTCGAGGAAGAGCAGCGAGGGCTTGGTGAGCAGTTCGAGGGCGACGCTGACCCGCTTGCGCTGGCCGCCGGAGAGGCTGTGGATCGGCTGCTCGGCCCGCTCCGTGAGACCGAGCTCGCGGATCACCTCGTCGACGCGCGCCCGGCGCTCCGCACGCGCCGTGTCCTCCGGGAAGCGCAGCTCGGCGGCGTAGCCGAGGGCCCGCCGCACGGTGAGCTGGAGGTGCAGGATGTCGTCCTGCGGCACGAGTCCGATGCGCTGCCGCAGCTCGGCGTAGTCCCGGTAGAGGTCACGGCCGTCGTAGAGCACGGTGCCCCGGTCGGCGGGGCGCTGACCGGTGAGCGCGCCCAGGAGCGTCGACTTTCCGGCACCGGACGGCCCGACGACCGCGAGCAGGCACTTCTCGCCCACCGGGAACGACACCTCGTCGAGGAGGGTCTTGCGGCCGTGGTCCACGGTGACGGCGAGCTCCTGGACGTCGAGCGAGATCTCGCCGGTGTCGGTGAACTCGACGAGCTGCCCGCCGATCAGGCAGAACGCGCAGCGGCCGATGCCGATGATGTCCTCCGCGGTCACCCGCGCGTCGACGACGGGGCGGCCGTTGAGGAAGGTGCCGTTGTGACTGCCGAGGTCGTGGATCGTGTAGGTGCCGTCGGACTCTGCGCGCAGTTCGGCGTGGCGGCGGGAGACGACGAGGTCGTCGACGACGACGTCGTTGTCGGGCGCGCGGCCGATCCGGATGCTGTGGGCGGGCAGTGGCCGCACGGACGTCGGCTGCCGGAAGGTGCCGGTGGCGGCGGGGTACGGGACGGAGGGGGGCCGCAGCGGCTCGGGGGCGCGGGGCGTGGCGGCGGGGCGGAGCGGCTCGGGGGCACGGGGCTGCTCGGCGGGGGCGAGTGGTTCGGGGGCACGGGGGTGCTCGGCGGGGTGAAGCTGTTCGGCGAGCCCGGGCCCTACGGCGGGGCGGAGCGGTTCCGCGGGCCGGTACGGATCCGGAGGACGTACGGGGGTGGCTGCCGGCGGCTCGGGGGCCGGAGGTTCGGCCGGCGGGGGTGCCGGGGTCGGGGGTGCCGGTGAGTGGGCCCTGGGTGCCGTCGAGAGCACCGCTCGCGGGCCGTCCTCCGGATGCCCGAACCGTACGACCGTCCCGGCTCCGACCTCCCGTGCTCCGGCCACCCGCAGGCCGTCCACGAAGGTGCCGTTCGTACTGCCCTCGTCCGTCAGGTCCCAGTGGCCGCCGACGGCGCGGAGCAGTGCGTGGTGCCAGGACGCCCGGGCGTCCGTGAGCACGACATCGCTGGTGGGGTCGCGCCCGATGCGATAGACGCGACTCGGGCTCATGAGCGTCGCGTCCCCGTCGATCTCGAGGACCAGGGCGGGCGCGGCAGGCGCGACGGGCCGCTCTCCCATGCGTGAATCCTATCCGCCGACGCTGATCCCTGCCCGGGATGGAGCCGCCGGTAGGGTGGGCGCTTCCGCCGCCGGACACGGCGCCCGACGAAGGAGGCCCACCGTGCCGAAAGGTGTCACCAGGCGACGGCCCCGCACGCGCGCGGCGCTTCTGAAAGCCGCCCTGGAGGCCTTCGCCGAGCACGGTTTCCACGCCACGACGATCGAGCAGATCTGTGAGCGCGCGGGCTACACGCGGGGCGCGTACTACTCGAACTTCGCCAGCAAGGAAGAGCTCTTCCTCGCGCTCTTCGACGAGCACAGCGACCGCACCGTGCGACGGCTCGCCGACGCGATCGACGCGCTGACCGCCGAGGAGTACACCCTGACGCGGCTGGCCGAACTCGCCGCCCGTATCGAACCGGACGAGCGCGACTGGTACCTCGTCACCACCGAGTTCACCCTGCAGGCCATCCGCGACCGGCAGGCCGCGTGGGTGCTCGCGCGCCACGACGAGCGGCTGCGCGCCGAGATCGCCCGCGGCCTCACGCTCGTCCTGCGCCGGGCCGGGCGTGAACTCACCGTCGACGCCGACCGGTTCGCCCGGCTCATCGTCGCCCTGCGCGAAGGCGGCCTCGCGCAGAGCTACGTCGAACCGGCGGCGCTGCCGCCCGGCAGCCTCGAACGCGAGTTCCTCGCCCCGCTCCTGGAGGTCTCAACGCGGGAACTCCCCGTCCCCGAAGGTCAGTCGAAGAGGTCGGGGTCGGACGCGGTGATCTGATCCCACAGCGGGCGCGCCTGGAACCAGCCCGCGAGGTGGCCGCCGACCTGGCCACGGGTGAGGAGGGCCGTCTCCCGGTCGATCAGCTGCGGGGTGCCCGCCGCCATCGCGAGGAGCTGCGCCTGGCAGGACCGCTCCATCGTGACGAACCACCAGACGGCCTCGGCGACGGAGTGACCGACCGTCAGGAGCCCGTGGTTCTTGAGGATGACGGCCTTGTGCTCGCCCAGGGCCTTCGCTACCCGCTCGCCCTCCTCGGTCTCGTTCACGACGCCCCGGTAGTCGTCGTAGATCCCGTGGTCCTCGAAGAAGGCGCACGCGTCCTGGGTGATCGGGTCCAGCGGGATGCCGAGGCTGGAGAACGCCTTGCCGTGCAGGGAGTGCGAGTGCGCGGCGGCGACGGCGTCGGGCCGGGCGGCGTGGACGCGCGAGTGGATGACGAACGCCGCCCGGTTCACGGGCCTGCGCCCTTCGAGGACCGTCCCCTCGTGGTCCACCAGGATGAGGTCCGAGGCCTTGATCTGGCTGAAGCTCATCCCGAACGGATTGACCCAGAAGGCGTTCGGGTCGCCGGGGTCGCGGACGGTGATGTGCCCGGCGACACCCTCGGAGAACCCGAACCTCCCGAAGATCCGGAACCCCGCGGCGAGCTGCTCCTTGCGGTACCGGCGCTCCTCCTCGACGGTGCCGAAGGCCGGTGGCAGCGGCAGGACGACGCCGTCGGGCAGCGGCCCGACAGCTGCGGCGAGCGCGGGCGGCACGGTGCTCATGGCGGCTCCTCGGTGAGCGGGGTGGGGCACGGCGCGCCAAAAGATACAGAGATGTATCCGATACGACAACGGATCGGCGGAACCAGCCCGGAACCAGCCCGGGAGCCGCTCCGGAGTCAGACGGCCGGCGCCCCGAACCGTGCCAGGTAGTGCCAGACCTTCTTCACGTCCTGGGGGTCGTGCTCCCCGGAACCGGCCGCCTCCTGCACGATGCGCGGGTCCAGGATCCCGTCGCCGGCGATCCGGGCACCCAGCTCGACATACTCCGGCCCCCGGAACCCGGGATGCCTGCGCAGCTCCTCCACGGAGAGCCGGAACCCGCCGTGCCACTCGACGGCACACGGCAGCCGCCGCGCCGCCGCCTCGACCTCCGTACCCCGGTGGCTCGGATCCAGGACCAGCGCCTCCACGTCGCGGCCGATCACGACGGGCCCGTGCACCTGCGCCTCGATGTAGTCGTCGAGCGGGTCCTTGTCGTCGGCCTCGGCGAGCGCTGTCAGGCGCATCCGGGAGGCGACGCCGAAGTCCGTGGGCTCCAGGAAACTGTCCGGATAGCAGAAGGACGCCCGCTCCACGGCTGACGCGGTCAGCCGGAGATGGGCGGAGCCGAAGCGGGGAGCGGCGCCGAAGGAGCGGCGGCGGAAGTCGAGTGCGCCGTAGACCGGGCGCGTGTGCGCGGGAGCGGCGTCGTACGCCCCGCCGAAGATCCGGCTCTCCCAGCGCAGGCGGTCCCCGCCGGGGTGGGCGGTGAGGCCGCCGTTGCTGGTGCCGGTCACGAACTGCGAGAGGTAGACGCCGCCGTCCGCGAGACGGTCGAGGAAGTGGGGGTGGAAGTTGAGCGTGACCCGTAGGGCGGGGTCGACTCGCTTGCCTGTCGAGCGGGCGGCGACATGCGCGAGGGCCTGACGGGCGTGCGCGTGGAGGGGTGTCATCGGGGGATTGTGCCGGGGCGGCCGGGCTTGCCGCGAGGGGTTGTCACTGGCTACGGTCGGGGCGGAAGTCTAGAAAGCGCTTTCTCCTGTCATCGTCCCAGCCCGCACCGCCGAGCCGATACGGCCCAGCCCGCACCGCCCGCACCGCCCGGCCCGCACCGCCGAGACCTCACCGCCGAGCCCTCACCCAGGAGTCCACCGCGTGCCCACCGCCGACGTGCTGATCTACACCCGCACCACCGGGTACCGCCACGACTCCATCCCGGCCGGCGCCGCCGCCCTCGCCGGGATCGCCCGCGAGCAGGGGTGGGGGGCCGAGGTCACCGAGGACCCGGGGGCCTTCACGCCCACGCGGCTGGCCCGGTGCGCCGCCGTCGTGCTGCTCTCCACCACCGGCACCGTCCTGACGCCCGAGGGCCGCGCCGCCTTCGCGGCGTACCTCCGGGGCGGCGGTGCCCTCCTCGCGGTCCACGCGGCCGCCAACGCCGAGCCGGACTGGCCCTTCTACGGAGAGCTCCTCGGCACCCGCTTCGACGGCCACCCGGAGCTCCAGCCGGGCACCCTGCTCGTCGACGACCACGACCATCCGGCGACGGCCCCGCTCCCTGGCCGCTGGGCCTGGACCGACGAGTGGTACAACTTCACGGCCAACCCGCGCGGGACCGGCGTCCGCGTCCTGGCGCGGGCCGACGAGACCTCGTACAGCGGCGGCACCCTCGGCGACGACCACCCGCTGGTGTGGTGCCGGGAGATCGACCGGGGGCGCGTCTTCTTCACCGCGCTCGGACACTCCTCGGAGGCGTACGACGACCCGGCCTTCCGCGCACACCTCTCCGGCGCGCTGGCCTGGCTCACCACCTGACAGCGCCCCGCACGACCGCCCGCCGCCCGCCGCCCGAGAGTCCGAGAGCCCCCGTCCCTCCCCGCAGCGCCCCGTCCCGCCCCGGGAGCGCCCCGGCACGCCCGGGAGACGTCACCCCACCGCCCCGCCCCTGTTGCGCCGCCGCGCCCGGCGCGGGAGGTTGCCGGTGGGGGCCGATGGCAGGAGGAGAGACGTCATGGGCATCGCCACGGTGAACCCCGCGACCGGGGAGACGCTGCGCACCTACGAGGCCCACGGGCCCGAGGAGGTCGAGCGGCGCATCTCCGCCGCGCACGAGGCGTACCGCCAGTACCGCACCACGTCCTTCGCCGAGCGCGCCCGCCTGATGCGGGCCGCCGCCACGCTCCTCGACGAGGACGGCGACGACATCGCCCGGACCATGACGATCGAGATGGGCAAGCCGATCGCCGCCGCCCGCGCCGAGGCCGCCAAGTGCGCCAAGGCCATGCGCTGGTACGCCCGCAACGCCGAGCACCTGCTCGCCGACGAGCATCCGGCCGAGAGTGACGTCCAGGACTCCGGCGCCGACCTGGCCCGCGTCCACTACCGGCCCCTCGGCCCGATCCTCGCCGTCATGCCGTGGAACTTCCCGCTCTGGCAGGTGATCCGCTTCGCCGCACCGGCGCTCATGGCGGGCAACACCGGTCTCCTCAAACACGCCTCGAACGTGCCGAGGACCGCCCTCTACCTCGGCGACCTGTTCCGCCGCGCCGGATACCCGGACGGCTGCTTCCAGACGCTCCTCATCGGCTCACGCGACGTCGAGGCCGTCCTCCGGGACCCCCGGGTCATGGCCGCCACCCTCACCGGCAGCGAACCGGCGGGCCGGGCCGTCGCCGCCGTCGCGGGCGACGAGGTCAAGAAGACCGTCCTGGAGCTGGGCGGCAGCGACCCGTACATCGTCATGCCCTCCGCCGACATCGTGCGGGCGGTGAAGACCGCCGTCACCGCGCGCGTGCAGAACAACGGCCAGTCCTGCATCGCGGCCAAGCGGTTCATCGTCCACCACGACGTCTACGACGACTTCGCCGAGCGCTTCACCGCCGCCATGAACGCCCTGTCCGTCGGCGACCCCCTCGACGAGTCCACCGACGTCGGCCCCCTCGCCACCGAGCAGGGCCGCACCGACCTGGAGGCCCTCGTCGACGACGCCCTACAGAAGGGCGCGACCGTCCTGTGCGGCGGCGGCCGCCCGGACGCCGAAGGGCTGCGGCGAGGCTGGTACTACCGGCCGACCGTGCTCACCGGGATCACCCCCGCGATGCGGATCCACCAGGAGGAGGCGTTCGGCCCCGTCGCCACCGTCTACCCGGTACGGGACATCGAGGAGGCCGTGGCCGTCGCCAACGACTCGCCGTTCGGGCTCAGTTCGAGCGTCTGGACCCGTAAGGACGAGGACATCGCCTTCTTCGTCCGCGACCTGGAGGCCGGCGGCGTGTTCGTCAACGGCATGACGGCCTCCCATCCGGCGCTCCCCTTCGGTGGGATCAAGCGCTCCGGCTACGGCCGCGAACTCTCCGGCCACGGCATCCGCGAGTTCTGCAACGCGACGACGGTCTGGCAGCGCGCCTGACGGGTCGCGTTCCGGGGCGGACCCTTAGTCCCGCGTCCACGCCAACAGCCGTTCCGCCGACCAGGTGCTGATCACCCGTTCCTCCGGTACGCCGCACTCCTCGGCCCGTGCGCAGCCGAGGATCTGCCACTCCAGCTGGCCCGGCGCGTGGGCGTCCGTGTCGATCGCGAAGTACGCTCCCGCGTCCACCGCGACCCGCAGCAGCGCGCGCGGGGGATCGAGGCGCTCCGGGCGGCTGTTGATCTCCACCGCCGTACCGGCCTCGGCGCACGCTGCGAAGACCCGCTCCGCGTCGAACTCCGAAGCGGGCCGCAGCCGTCCGCCCGCCACGAGCCGCCCCGTGCAGTGTCCGAGCACATCCATCAGCGGGTCGCGGACGGCTCGTTCGAGCCGGCGGGTCATCGTCCGCGCGTCCATCCGCAGTTTCGAGTGCACCGAACCGACCACCACGTCCAGCCGTTCGAGCAGTTCAGGCTCCTGGTCGAGCGAACCGTCCTCCAGGATGTCGCACTCGATCCCGGTGAGGAGCCGGAAGGGCGCCCACTCCTCGTTCAGCCGCGCCACCACGTCGAGTTGCTCCCGCAGCCGGTCCGGCGAGAGGCCCCGTGCGACCGTGAGCCGCGGCGAGTGATCCGTGAGCACCGCCCACTCGTGACCGATGCCGGCCGCCGTACGGCCCATGGCCTCGATCGTGGCGCCGCCGTCGGACCAGTCGGAATGCAGGTGGCAGTCCCCGCGCAGGGCCGCCCGGAGCGCCTCACCCGCGCCGTCCGCCGGATCCGAGGACCGCAGACTCTCCGCCAGTTCCGCTTCGAGTCGCGCCAGGTACTCCGGCACTCGGCCCTCCAGCGCCTCACGCACCACCGCCGCGGTCTTCGGCCCGAGCCCCTTCACCGACTCCAGGGTGCCCGCCGCCGCACGCCGGGCCGCCTGGCCCTCCGGCAGGGCGTCGACGGCGGCGGCAGCCGTGCGGAACGCCCGCGCCCGGTACCCCGGCGCCTGCGCGCGCTCCAGCAGGAACGCGATCCGGTGCAGCGCGGCCACGGGGTCCACGACGTCCTCCTCACCTACCGCCCGGGACGGTGTCGGCCGCCCCCGGAGCCGGCTCGATCTCGCACCACACCGCCTTGCCCTCGCCGCGCGGCTCGACGCCCCACCGGGACGACAGCGCGTCGAGCAGGAGAAGCCCGCGCCCCGAGGTCGCCGCCTCGCCGGGGGTACGCCGCCGCGGCCAGGCGCTCGACCGGTCCTGCACCGAGAGCCGTACCCGCCGCACCGGCTCCGGCAGCACCTCAAGCGTCAGCACCGCGCCGCCCTCGGTGTGCAGCAGGACGTTGACGAGCAGCTCGCCCGTCAACAGCTCGGCGTCGTCGGCCAGTTCCGGCAGACCCCAGTCGCGCAGCGCCTGCCCCACGGCCGCCCGCGCGTCTGAGAGGCCCTGCGGATCGGCCTGGTGGATGTACTGGTGGATCCGTGGCGCCCGGGGCGTGCCCGGGTCAGGGCTGCGCCGCAACACGAGGAGAGCGACGTCGTCGCCCGAGCCCCACCGCTCCCACAGCCGCTCCGAAAGATGGTCGGCGAGCGCCTCCGCCTGCGGCGGACCGCTGCCGATCGCCTCGGAGAGCGCGTCGAGCCCCGCGTCGATGTCGGAGCCCGGCTGTTCCACGAGACCGTCCGTGCACAGCACGAGCGTCTCCCCGGGCACCAGGTCGAGCCGCGTCTCCGGGAACTCCTCGTCGCCGAACACGGTCGCGAGCCCCAGCGGCAGCCCGCCCCGCAGGTTGGGCCGCCCGACCCGGCCGTCGGTGTGCCGGATCAGCGGACCGAGATGCCCGGCCCGCACGGCGCGCAGGGCGCCGCTCGCCAGGTCGACCTGCGCGTAGGTACAGGTCGCGAAGCGGTCGGTGTCCAGCTCGGCGAGAAACCGCGACGCCCGGGCGAGGACCGTCGACGGGGCGTGCCCCTCACCCGCGTACGCCCGCAGCGCGATGCGCAACTGGCCCATGATGGCGGCCGCGTGCGTGTCGTGCCCCTGTACGTCGCCGACGACGATCCCGACCCGGCCGCGGGGCAGCGGGATCACGTCGTACCAGTCGCCGCCGACCTGCCGTCCGCTCCAGGCCGCGTGGTAGCGCACGGCGATCTCGCCGCCGGTGATCTCCGGGATCCGGCGCGGCAGCATCGTCGCCTGGAGTCCCGTGGCGAGCTCCCGCTCCTCGTCGAAGAGGATCGCCCGCTGCAGCGACTGGGCGACGATAGCCGCGAGACCGAGCGCGAGGTTCCGCTCGTCGGGGTTGAAGGACGACCGCCCCCGGTAGAACAGCGCCATACCGCCCAGTGAACGGGCCTGCGCCACCAGGGGCAGGTAGCAGGCCGACCGGAACTCGAGACGTGACAGGTACGGCGCCAGCTCGGGGAAGTCCCGGCCCAGCGACTGGAACGAGGAGACGAACCGGGGCCGGCCGCTCAGCACCGTCTCGGCCAGCGGAAGCCCCCGGTCGAGCCGCCGGCTGCGGAAGTCGTTCAGGGCGTCGAGGGACTCGCCGCTGAGCGCGATCACGTTGAGCGAACCGTTCTCGACGAGCCCGAGCGCCAGTCCGTCGGCGCCGAGCCGGGCGAGCCCGCCGGGGCCGGTCAGGGCCGCGGTCACGTCGTCCACCGTCACCGCGCGCGACAGCGCGTTCGTGGTCCGCTCGACGATGCTTGTCTGCACCTCGCGCCGCTTCTCCAGCTCCTGCACGAAAGCGGAGTGCGAGACCTCGGCGGTCGTGTCCCGCACTACCCCGACGATCCGCTGGGCGCGGGCGTCCGGCCTGCGCAGGATTCGTGCCTGCACGTGCGTCCAGTGGGGTGCACCCTCGGCCTGCGGGATCGGGAAATGCGCGGTGTACGACACCGAGCCACCCTTCACCGCCTCCCGGACGATGTCGTCGAGCCGGGTCCTCTCCTCGGGCGCCAGTCGTGCGACAAGGGTCGCCGGGCGCCCGTCGAAGGTGTCAGGGGCCAGCCCGAAGACCAGCAGCCCGGACTCGTCGACATCGATCGTGCCCGTGTCGAGATCCCAGTCGAAGCTGCCGGTCCGGTTCATGGCGAGCCGCTCGGCGGGCCCGATCTCGCCGCTGCGCGTACGCCGGTCGTCGTCGGTCATCCCCCCCATTGTCGAACCCGCACCCCGTGGACGCCATGGCGGTGACACGGCGTGGCGCAAGTTCGCCCAGGGCGCGGGCCGGCCCGGCGGGTGTGTCCGGCGGGGCAGAATGGGCCGGTGAAGCCGTCCTACCGTGTTCTCGGTCCCTGCCAGGCGCTCCGCACCGACGACGGGACGGAGGCCACGCTGAACGGTGCCAGGCTCCGGGCGCTGCTCACCGCGCTCGCCGCCGGCAGCGCAGGGGCCTCGCCCGCGGTATCCGACGGCTCCGGTGGCTCCGCGGGCGCCGGACGGCCGATGAGCACCCGCGCGCTGATCGCCCAGGTGTGGGCCGACGACGACCCGGCCGCCGGTCCGGACAGGACCGCCGCGCTCCAGGCCCTCGTTGGCCGGCTGCGCCGGGCCCTCGGACACGAGGCGATCGTCTCCGCGCCCGGCGGCGGCTACCGGCTGGCCGCCGGCCCGGACACCGTCGACCTGCACCGTTTCGAGCGGCTCGCCGCCGAGGGCTCGACCGCCCTCTCCGAAGGGGACGCCGTACGGGCCGCCGCCCTCCTCGACGAGGCCCTCGGCCTGTGGCGCGGCCCCGCCCTCGCCGACCTGCCCGGCCGGGACGCCGACCCCCTCGTCGTACGCCTCGAACAGCGCCACGCGCGAGCGCGCCGCGACCGGTTCGCCGCCGATCTGGCCCTGGGGCGGGCCACGGACGTGCTCGCACCGCTCGCGGCCCTCGCGGCAGGGAATCCGCTCGACGAGCCCGTCCAAGCCCTGCGGATCCGGGCCCTGCGGGCCGCCGGACACCCGGCGGAGGCCCTCGCGGCGTACGAGGAGGTACGGGCCGGCCTCGCCGACCGGCTGGGCGCGGACCCGGGCCCCGAACTGCGTGCCCTGCACGCCGAACTCCTCGGCGCGCCCGCGCCCGGACGGACCGCGGGCCGGGCCGGGCGCCTGCCCGCCCGGCTGACCTCGTTCATCGGCAGGGACGGCGAGCTGGACGCGCTCGCCGCCGGGTGGACCGACCGGCGGCTCGTCACCCTCACCGGACCGGGCGGCGTCGGCAAGACCCGGCTCGCCCTGGAAGCGGCCGAGACCTTCGAGGGCGGACCGGTGCACCTCGCCGAACTCGCCTCCGTACGGGAGGAGTCCTCGGTGGCCGCCGCCGTCCTCAGCGCGCTGGGAGCCCGTGAGACGCAGCTGTGGAACGGCCCGGCCGGCGCCGAGGAGGCCGGCCCCAAGGGCGCGCTCGCCCACCTCGTCGAGTACTGCGCCGGGCACCGCATGCTGCTCGTCCTCGACAACTGCGAGCACCTCGTCGCGGCCGCCGCCGGACTGGCCGAGACCCTGCTCGCCCGCTGTCCCGGTGTGACGGTCCTGGCGACGAGCCGGGAGCCGTTGGGGGTGCCGGGGGAGGTGTTGAGTCCGTTGGGGCCGTTGCCGGTGGGGATGGCGTTGCGGTTGTTGGGGGAGCGGGGTGCGGCGGCGCGGCCGGGTTTCCGGGTGGCGGACGACGCGGGGGCGGCGGAGGAGGTGTGTCGGCGGCTTGACGGGTTGCCGTTGGCGATCGAGTTGGCGGCGGCGCGGTTGCGGGTGTTGTCGGTGCGGCAGATCGCGGACCGGTTGGATGATCGTTTCCGGTTGTTGACGTCGGGGGCGCGGACGGTGTTGCCGCGGCAGCAGACGTTGCGGGCGGTGGTGGACTGGTCGTGGGAGTTG